>DAOVJP010000020.1 GCA_030673205.1 Thermoplasmata archaeon | reverse complement strand
TCATTGTCCATGACCTCTTCCAGAGAGAATGTCACGCTGTAACCATCGACCGCCCTGATGACAACCTCCGTGGCGTCCTCTTCTGGGCCGGCCCTTTGTAGGAGAACGTAGAGGGGAATGCCAGTATAGTTCTGGGGAGGCAGATGGGTGTAGGAGCCGTTCAGTTCTGCCAATATGGTGAGCTCATGCTGGGATAGATCTCCTGGTCGGTAGACATACGGGTTCTGCACATCACCTGTTATCTCACATCCGCCGCCTTCCGGGGGAAGTTTGTAGATATTGGCGTAGTAATATGTGCTCCCAACGACCATGAAACATGCGAAGGCTAGGGCCGCTACTTTGTGCGGGGTCATGCGCGCCCTCCCTGTTTTTTTCTCTACGCTCCTCTTTCCCCGGGCCTCTTCCAAGGTTTCCAGGGTGCTTTCTCCGAAGTAGCCAGCGAATATCACCCCTGATGAGAAGGCGATGACCGCCATGAGCCAGATGTATCCCTTTGGCATGGCGCTAAGATATAGTGCCTGGAAGATGAACACGTTGGAGGCCGCCGCCAGGCCAGCGCTCATGTAGCTGAATGCCAGTTTGCCCCGCCCATCCTTGAACCTTCCGCCAAACAACATCCCCCCATCATAAACGGAGCCCTGGACCAAGGATACGAGCACTATGACGGCCCCGTGTGTAGAGCCAGTAAGCATCTCTATCATACCCTTCAAAAGGCCGGTGAGGGTGGACGCACCCGCCTTTCGCACCAGGCCATAGGCCACGACCATCCAGAACACATGCAGTCCGGCCATGAACTGCCCCGCGCCGAAGGGCACTCCCAGGATGTGGTTGACCATGTTCCCCAGGTATCCCACATAGGCGCTCAACACCCCTCCGAGGGCGCTCAATACCGCTATTGTGACCAAATCCCTCGTAGAAAACCGGTATGTCGGCATCTTGCCTGTCCTGGCATCATCCGATGGTGATCCTGCTGACATTCCTCACCCACCTCTCCCCTGCGGATGCTGGTAGCTCCATGCTCTCGGGAGTGGTATCTTCTGCGTCCTGGTTGCTGTAAGCTCCGTCCGGCGGCAGGCATATCAGTCTCGGGCCGTCCTCCCATTGCGAGAGATCCTCTCCCTCAAATTCGTAGGCGATAATGAACTCGCCCTGTATGGTCTCCCAGTCTTGAAGAGGATGAACATTCTCGTATCCCATGTGCTGATAATATCCATCACATGCCTCCACATTTACCGTCTGCCCCTCCTCGACACCCCCCACCATGTCTAGGAGGATCGAAAGAGGTACGCCGGTGTAGTTCCCATGGCCCCGCCAGTTGCCAAACTGGTTCTGGAAGGAGGAATAGCCTGTTCGAGAAGGGAGGTCCTTCAGGTCCTCCAGGCTCAATGTTCTGTTGCCTCCGGGGGCGCCTATCTCTATAACGGCCCCTCCGTAGTTTATTGGAGGGGGCAGGGATATGATGTCCACGCCAAGGCCTTGCGGCCCCACATTCACCTCCAGATAATGGTAGAAACCTCCTCTGTCCTCGGAGGCGTATAATGTCGCCCCCCCTCCGCCGCTGATATAGTGATCTACGCCCTGTATCACGGTGTGGTTGTATATGTGGTTGTGTCCCAAGAAGACCGCATCCACATCATATTCGGTCATCATGTCCAGGAAACGCTGCCCCTCTTCCCCCGACAGCAGGCTGTGCTCTTCGATCACTATGTCCACGGGAGGTATGTGGGTGAACAGGAATATCTTTCCCTGTGAGGCGCTCTGCAGTATGGAGTCCAGCCACGAGAAGGTCTCGTTGCCTATGCAACCTGTGGCTGTCGATATGGTCACGAATGTGTTCTGGCCATGAGAGAAGGCATAGTTCGGGGGGGCTAGATGATCGTGGTAATGGTCCATGTCCCCCTTTGCCTCATGGTTACCCGGGGTTGTGAACATCGGTGTGGAGAGATCATCCACAGCATCGAAAAATCTCTGGTAATGGCTTGCCTCTCCCGAGGGGGTTATGTCTCCGAGATGAAAGACGAATAGGGGGTGGTGGAGATTCGAATCCTCCACTAGCCTTTCCAAAGGATGTACATATCCCTGTGTATCCCCTATCACATAGAAGGTGAAGTTCTCCTGTGAACGGGTGCTTGATAGTGATATGTCCAGGCCCTCTGGTCCAATGGGTATGTCCACATGAGCCATTCCCTCGACCGGATTCGTCGATGACCCCACTATCTTCGTACTCTGGACATCTATATTTGATATGCGGAGGATACTGGGAGCGGAAGCTCCGGGGGCGATAGCTCCGGGGGCGGAAGCTCCGGGGGCGATAGCTCCGGGGGCGGAAGCACTGGAAGTGATAGCTCCAGGAGGAATGGATATGTGAACATCGAGGGCTATGGCCCTTATCTCCAGCATGCTTTCCGTTTCGGATACCACGAACCCGCCCTCTATGACCATGCTGTCGGCTAAGGACCGTTCATCGCCTTCTCTGGCCCAGAATGCGTAGGTTGCGATGGCGGCGGTTATTACTATGCAAGCCACTATGGCGCCCAGGGCCTTCTTGTTCATGCGATCACCTACATTCTTGCTGCTACATTCCTATGTCATGCCTTTGTGCCATACTCCCCCACCTCACTCCCATCTCCCTAGACCGGGTCTACCAGTTCGATCCTCATTATGTTCGACACCATGTCGGCCCCGGAAAAGCCATCGGCTATCAGGCGCAGGGGCCACTCGTTCCCTGAAAGACGCTCCCCGTCCTTCATGTATGCCACGATGATACTATCGTTCCTAGCCAGCTGGTCTATTGTGAACGCCCTGTTATAGCCATCCTCTGCCCACACTGTAACGTTGTATCCTCCGGCCGCAAGGGTGTCGTTGAATCCCCAATGGGTGTCTGTGTCGTTACCGTCCACGGCCCCTATGAGTATCCAGAGGGGTATGCCTTCATAGGTGCTGTTCTCGATCGTCACGTTGGCATAGTGTTTACCGGGCTGGGCGGCGTGTTCGAACTCTATCCTATCGATGTTCGTGGTGTTCTGGTCCTGTCCGGTTATGTTCATGGTGATGTTGAGCGCCCAATCCGAAATGCGCTCCATGACATGTATCTCCTTTACGAACTTGGAGTGCAGGCCATAGTCGGTCACCGCCCCCGTGTCGTTGACGAATGTGAGGCGCAGCGGCCCGCCGGAGAACCATCTCTCTCCATCCTGTTCGAAGGCAAGGATCGTACGAACCTGTTGGACGCCAAGTTCGTTCTTCTCCATATCGTATACGGTGATCCTCCCCTCGGCCTCGTCCTGTGTCAGTGTGAGAGAGTATCCGTCGTTCGCCACCACCTCCACCGTATAGGGCACAGTTGTGTTCCAGACCATGGACACGAGGTCGATCATTTCTATGCCAGTATAGTTCCACGGCCCATTTATGGGCAGTGTGGGATAGCTTACCTTATAGGCATAGGCGATGCCGGATACGCTATCCTTGGTTATGAGTTCGGAATAGGTTATGGTATCGTTCTCCTCTCCGTAGAGTTCCAGGTCCCAGGCGGGTACGAGGGAAAGACGGGATATCGCGCTTACCCAGTAGCTCTTCTTCATTTCCGGGGCTATGATCTTGACCGGCCCGTTCGTGTCGAGTGCGGTCCCATTCAAGGAATCGGCGAGGAGCAAGATGCCACTCTGCTTCTGGAGCGTGCCGTTGGGAAGGTATTTCACATACCCGTCCAGGGCCTCCATCTCCACGTCATAGCCAATGCTGTCCTCGAACGGCTTGTAGCCAGGGTCGAAACTATCATTCCCTCGGGCATCTCCCCCGTCCACCAGGGCCATTATTCTCCACAGGGGTACGCCGCTCCAGGTGCGGTTGTCACCATCCGTGTAATCGCTCCGATACCAGTTCTTGAACATGGCGTACTCTGTTCCGCTGAGGACCTTTGTGTTGTTCCCTTTCAGTGTTACATTCCAGTCGCCGCTGCCCTGTACGATCTCTATCCTCACAACGTTCCTCACCCATCTTGCGGAGGCGGAGGGATTGTTGTTGTAACCCTGGCCAAGGGCAGAGGTCCAGTTGCAGTCCTGTTGAGAGAACTCGCCATCCGGCGGGAGGCACACCAGTTTGGGGCCGTCCTCCCATTCCGGCGTCTCGTTGCCATCCATGGAATATGCTAGGACATATTCACCCTGCATGTTTTGCCAGTCCTCATCCGGGTACACGTTGTAGTATGTGAAATTCTGGTAATAACCGTCCTCCGGCGAGGCCGAGGCCACCAATATATCTCCTGGCAACATGCCCCCAAGCTCATCCGCTATGGCGGACAATATGGAGCCGGTGTAGGAGCCGTTGCCTCGCCAGTTCCCATATTTGTTCTGGGCCGCAGCGGTACCGGTCATATTCTCCAGCCCCTTTAGGTCGGAGAGGCTCATGTTCATCGACGTACCATCCCTCCCGACCACGGTCAGCAACGTTGCCTCTGTGTGAACAGCAAAGACCGCATATCTGCTGAGATGGAAGACTTGGACCTCGATGGTGTCGTTCACGCTGTCCACTGTGCCTCCTAACATGTGCCAGGTCGATGATGTCTCATTGTATAACCCCACCTGCAGGTCATCAGTATCTAGGCACGTGGGTATCGACCCATGGTCATAGTCGAAGGAGAGAGTTACCGCGATCGAGAACACCGTTCCCGTCGGCCCGATGTCATATGTCCCTCCCATGGGGGTGGTGTCGGCCGGTGCGTTCTCCGTTGCTGGGGAATACTGTACATCGAACGTGGTTATCTCAGTCACTGCTCCCGCAGGTATGTCCATGCTCATGTTCTCGATCTCGATACTAGCCCCCTGAGCGGGTGTTGCGATACCGCCCCCTTCGACAGAAGAAGCTCCCCCAGGAACTATCTCGATCCTTTCCACGTTCGCCACCCATCTACCGGCGGCAGAGGGGTTGATGTAGTATCCCTGGCCCAGGGCGGATGTGAGGGCGCAATCTTCCAGGGAATAGTCTCCGTCCAGAGGAAGGTTGACCAGTTTCGGCCCTTCTTCCCAGTCTGGTATCTCGGTGCTGTTGAAGGAGAAGGCTATGATGAAATCGCCCTGGAAGGCCTGCCACACTTGGTCCGGGTACACGTTCTTATATGATAGGTTTTGAAAATATCCGTCCTCGGCAGTGACCGTTATGGAATCGTTCTCGCTCATCCCCCCTATCTCTTCTATTATAGAGGATAGCAATGCGCCTTCATATGTTCCCATCCCCCGCCAGTTGCCCAGTTTGTTCTGTGCCCGTGCATCGCCTGTGGCAGTCTGGATACCCTTCAGGTCTTCGAGGGATAGTTCACGCTCCATCCCATCCCCACCTATGATGAGGACGCCGGGTGTCTCACCTCCCCCTCTATCGTCGTCATTTGTCATGGATATGTAGACCAGGCTGGTGGCGGCTATGAGGATCGCGACCACGAGTATCGCGAGGGCTGTTTTGGGGAATTCCTTTGAAGCAGATGGAATGCTTTCCACCTTTTCCATGGTTTCTCCGTCTGTGCCTCCTCCCTGCTCTTCAGCCTGCTCTTCCTGGCCATCTTCATATTTGCTCTCGACCTGCCACTCAGCCATTCGATCCACCTCTATATCGCCAAACGTTATGCTCAAACAAGCATAACCGATATGAGACCCAATCCAGTATTTAAGATTTGGGCAGATAAGCCATGAAAAGAAGGCATTTCATCAAAGGAAACAGAGATGGCCAGACACCTATTACCAACATCCAAAACCTTAATATACGGGAGGAACTTTACAAGACTACTACCGAGGTGGAATGATATGCCGCTAGGAAAGAGACTCTTTGCAACCGCTTTTGTAACCTTGATGTTGACCGTATTCTTCGTGGGCCTTGCGGAACCCGCAGACGCAGTTGCAGATACCGGAACGATAACCCTCTCAGGAGGAGAGATCAACCTGGACGTACAGCCGGGTTCTTCCGCCGCCGTCGCCATCCCGGGAACAGTGGAAATGGTCGGAATGAGTTATCAGGTAACGATAACCCTGAGCGCGAGTTCCCTGCTGGGTGCGGCCGCATCCGTGAGCCCCTCAGCCATAGTTCTCCCACAAGGAGAGACCATGGGATCCTTCACGGTGATGGTGAAGGAGAGGATAGGCACCAGCTATACCAGCGCCGATGTCATCACCGTCAGCGGCACATGGACCAGCGGAAAGGGCACTAGTGGCACATTACCCGCCACCGAGCAGCAGATATACATCAAACAATTCTACAGGATCACAGTCAGCAGTGAGCAGCCATATGTGGAGGTCAGCCCCGGCGACCAGGTGTTCTTCCCCATGAAGATCGAGAACATGGGCAATGGACAAGATACCTTCGTTGTCAAGGTGGAGGAGGAGAACCTGAAGTCCCTGGCCGATGCGGGCTGGACCGTTCAGATCGGAACTCCGAAGATCGTCGTGGAAGAACTGCAGCACAAACCTACTACCATAACCGCTACGACCCCCATGGGCTCCACCATCTGGAAGAACGAGGTCCAGATGATAACGATCATGGTCAGTTCGGAGAACTCCGGAGGCGGCGTCAAAGAAGAATATTCCTTCTACGTTCGGCAGCACGGTATGCATATACCCGGGTTCGACCCGACCTTCGCCATCATATCCCTAGCCCTGGTGGGCGCGGTGATCATGCGGAAGCGGACTCAGGGATCCGATGACGAGGAATACCTGATATGAGCCTTCTTCGACCAGGAACGATCCCTTTCAACTTTGTTTCTTTAGAGGTGATGAAGGATGGCCGATGTTGAGATAGAGATACCTGTAGGCAAACAAACGGAAGGGTCTGCGGGCGATGGGGGTATGTCTGAACAGCCCAGCGAATTGTCAGAACAAACCGAGGCTCAACCGGGAAGAGCCATACAGATAGAAGCAGGGGATGATAGGGCGATGGAGCAAGCCCCTCCCCCCACGAAGACTCCAAAAAAAGGCGGGAAACTGTTCATGACGCTCATGGTCGTTGTACTAGTGATCATAGGAGGATTCGGCGCCTTCTGGCTGTTCAGCCCTGAGGTCGCCGATGTGCAGATATTCCGCGATATGATCGGCGAGGATGGGGTCACCATGCGCATCCAGGTCGTCACCGGCTTCATGAAGACCTATGATGGAGATGTGCAGATACTGATAGAACACGAGGGAACATCGACGGGAGAGGCGGTGACGGTCAAGGTCAGCGACTCGTCCGCCGTGACCACTATAGATTATGAGGATTTCTATATCGACAATGGCGAATACACATTTACCGTAAAGATAGAGGATCATACGGACAGCACCGCGCTCGAGTTCCACAAAACGGCTAACTATATCGACGTGAGTTCCCCCGGCGGAGGGAGATGGGATCCTCTCATCGCAGATGACACCGTGAGATCTCAGAGCTTTGGTTTCAGATGGAAGGACACGACAGGACAGGATGCCTATCTTGACCTAGGCAATATCAAGGGAAACGGCACGCTGTATCTGTGGGACACCAATATTACCGGCGCAGCGAACGAGAATGATACCTTGAACAACGACCTATCCGATGACAACCTCCTCGCATGGGTGAACTTCGAGATAAGAACCCTCGGCTCCACCGGCAGCCAGATAGAGGTGGGGAGCCCACACAACTGCTCCTCCATCGATTCCTTCGTGGAGAACAAGCAGCATGTGATCGATTTCTATTTCACCACCGACGCTTATCCACTGGATGCCTGGACCTATCTGACGGTGGAGTTCACCAACGCATATCCCGAGAGCCCACCTGCGGATGATCTCGTGTTCATCACTGGCCAGAGCGCCGCGGGCTGGATGGGCGACCAGTAATAACTATCCCAGCCCTTCCACTATCTCCAATAACACACGTTTCGTGTCATCGGCCTTCTTATTGGCTCTGACAGGGTCTGAGTCCTCCACCTGTATCCGGTATATCGTCTCGGTCCCGGAGGGACGAACCAATACCCATCCAGTGTCGTCGAGTACCTTTATTCCATCCAACGTCAAAGGGTTCTTGTCCTTGACCAGACATAGGTATTTTTCCAAAATCTTTTCCCTCAGGTGCGGCGGGTATTTGAATTTCAGTTTGCAAAGGTGATATTCGGGCATCTCTCCCATCAGTTCAGAGAGGGAGCGCTCCCTGTTCGCCAGTATCTCCAGTATGGCGGCGGAGGTCATGCCGCCGTCCCGGCAGTACTGGAACTTCGGAAAGATGAGCCCCCCGTTCTCCTCTCCTCCAAACACGGCCTTCTCCTTGATCATCACCCTGGCGACTATGGGAGAGCCTATGGGAGTGTATATGACCTCACCCCCCGCCTCCTTCACCACATCCTCCAAGACATTGGAGGTGTTTATGGCAGTGACCACCTTCCCTCCTCCATTCTCCATCACGATGTGTTTTGCCACCAGAGCTAGGGTCTTGTCCCCATAGAGGAACTCCCCCCTCTCGTCCACGAATATGGCCCGGTCGCCGTCCCCATCATGTGCCAACCCCATGGCCGCTCCGGTGTTCTTCACCATGGTCATGAGATCTCGAAGGTTATCTTCCGTGGGCTCGGAAGGATGGCCGGGAAAACCGCCGCTGGACTGGGCGTTGAGAGTAACGAGCTTCGTTCCCAGGCTCTCCAATAGCTTGGGGGCGGAGACCACGGTGGCGCCGTTCGCACAGTCCACCACCACCCCGAACCTCTTGGAGGCTATCAACTCCCTGTCCACTTGGGCCAGTATATCCTCTGTATATCTGTGGGTGAGATGGCTACGGCTTAACAGGCCCAGCACAGCATTCCATGGTGCCAGTGTGAACTCTTCGGAGAAATATATCTCCTCTATCTCCTTCTCCTCGTCCTGGGTCGTCTCGGTCCCATCTCCCGCCACACACTTGATCCCGTTGTATTCCGGGGGGTTATGGGAGGCGGTGATGATCAAACCCATGGCTGCAGTGCTCTTCTTTACGCCATACTGGAGCGCGGGGGTCGGGAGCATCCCGGTATCCACGGCCTGGCATCCGGTGGATAGCAGCCCTGCGCAGATGGCCGCCTTCAACATATCCCCGGAGTATCGCGTATCTGTTGCCACCAGGACCTCGGTACCAGGAGGAGAGGAGCGCCTCACAACGGTGCCAACTGCCCTTCCTATAGAAAGGGATAGGGCTGGCGTGAGCAGCTTGTTCACCTCGCCTCTTATGCCATTCGTGCCGAAAAGCCGGTTCGCGGTCATGCTGCAACCCCCGTGACGTTTTCCCCGGGCTCTATCCTGGCGCCGGACAGGCTAACGCCTTCGTCCACCACCACTCCATCGCCCAGGATGCTGTCCACCACATGCGCGCCTCTGCCTATGAGGCATCCCTCACCTATTATGCTATTTTCTATGATGGCGGACTCTTCCACCTTTGAGAGATCTAGCACGGCAGAGTTGGTGACCTTTGAGTGGATCGCCAACTCCACCGTGCGTCCGAGGCAGACATTTTTCCCTAAGCATCCCCGGTTTACAGTAGCATCCCCCAACATCGTTGATCTGCCTCGGACCGATAGTAGTTGATGTTGGGTCGCAAGATAAGCGTGAAGATTGCCTGCATCCAAGTAGTAGCCAGTGAAAGGTAGACCATAGAAACCATGGGGTATTATCTTGGGAAATATCTCCCTTTCTATGGAAACGAAACGATCGGAAGGTATCAGGTCCAATACCTCCTTCTTCAACAAGTACGTCCCTGCATTAGCCAGGTGCGAGGGTGCCTCTTCCCGTTTGGGTTTTTCCACAAACTCCCTTATCCTCCCATCCCCGTTCATACCCACCACCCCATAGGGTTCCGGGTCCTCCACCTCCCACAAGGATAGGGAGCCCATGCCTCCCTTCTCCCCATGGAATCGGATCAAAGATGGCACGTCCAAGGAGGTCAATCCGTCCGTGTTCAGCACTAAGAAATTGCCGGATATCCCATCCTCACAGTTCTTCACCGCTCCTCCTGTCCCAAGCGGCTCGTCCTCCACGAAGAATAGGTATTCTCTCTCTTCTCTTCCCTCGAAGTGGGAGCGGATCATATCGGCCATGTGTCCCACGGCGAACAATAGGCGATCGGCGAGATCGGGGAGGGCGTCTATGACATGTTCTATCATCGGTCTGTTGAGCAGGGGGACCAACACCTTCGGTCTGTTCCTGGTGAGCGGGAGAAGCCTAGTCCCAAAACCCCCTGCGAGAAGCACAGCCTCCATGATAGAACCTCATATGAACGATATGCTCACCACGTTGTTGCCTCTTAGGACCACAACGCCGAGCTTGCGGCTGGACTCCTCTCTGTCCTCCTTTGTGTCTTCCAGTACCATATTCATGTAATCGTCGAACCCTGTGAGAGTGCCCTCCAGAGTCCTTCCGTCCTTGAGGAAGAGCGATACCCGTTTGTTCAACGATTTTTCCAGCAAAGCGTTTGGCATTACCATTCTTACACCCCAGGAAGCCGACAGCGCAGGAAGGATATAAAGATTTATCTATGTCTTCGGTCACTTTCCTTTTGCTGAAGATCTTTTACTGATAGAGGGGGGAGCTACGTCCTCCGCGTTGACCCTCATCTCCTCCTCTACCCTGTCCAGTTCCGCTTTCAACTCGCTGTGCTTTGGTATCTTCCCGAGTACGTCATCGGCCTTTCCCACCAACCGTTCTATATCCTGAGACGATACAGCCGTGTGCTCGGGGATCTCCGCCCCCGTTCCCAGATAGTTGGCCGCTCCCTGGATCAGTTTGGTCAGTTCGAATGGGAATATTATCTTGGTGGCCTGTCCATCCCCAAGACTCTTGAGGGCGTCCAGACTGAGGATGGTGAGCGCCTTGCTGTCCAGTGGAAGAGCGCCCAATGATAGGATGCGAAGTTTTTGCGCCTCTCCCTGGCTTTCCAGTATAGTGGCTAGTCTCTGCCCTTCGGCCTCCAATATCTTGGACTGTCTCAGACCTTCGGCCTCCAGTATGCGGCTCCGCTTCTGGCCTTCGGCCCTCAGAATGGAGGCTTTCTTCTCCCCGTCGGCCCTCCTTATGGCAGCTCGGCGCTCCCGTTCTGCGCTGGTCTGCTCTTCCATGGCCTGTTTG
>DAOVJP010000353.1 GCA_030673205.1 Thermoplasmata archaeon | reverse complement strand
TGTACTCACTCTCCATGCGGACGATGCTCTCCTGAACGACTTTTTTGACGGTCTTCAGATGCTTTACCAGGGCCGCCTCCTGTTCGCCGGAGAGGACGGTGGCTAGTGATACCTGGGCTCCATCGTAGAGGAATATGATATATCCCTTTATCTCGAATCGGGAGAAGCTGGAGGAATCACCACTTGAAAAGGAATCATTGACGAAATCCAATATGGCCCGCAACATGCCGCTTATGAGGTCCGGGTCTATGAGGTCCGACTGCCTCCATGTCTTTCTCTGAATGAGAATGCCCGTGGCCCGGTGGATGAGATACATATCCTCTATCTCCAACTCCTTCCCTGAAGAATCTACCCCGGGAGGAGGGGACATAGGCGGAGGAGTGTACGCGGGAGCTGAAGCAGGCGGCGCAACTGGCTGCGGTACCGACTGCGGACGTGACGGCGGGGGAGCAGGCGCGGGCGGAGGAGTTGCAGGGGCAGAAGTGGAAGGAGCGGGGGGTGGCGCGGAGGCTGGCTTTGCATCTCCGTAGAACTCGGCGGCCTCGCCCACTTTGTCGAAATCCCTGGATAAAGTGGTCGCCGTCTCCTTGTTGAAGGATTGGGGGTTGATGGTAACGATGAATGTCAACTCGTTCATGGAGGCTAGATCACTGAGGGATTTGATGAATTTCCTTATCTTGTCGAAGTCGTTGGCCAACAGCAGGTATTCAAAGCCATCCAGCAGCAAGACCCCTTTCTCTCCCTTGTTCTTTATGAATTTTTTCAGGGAGCGGGCGATCTCGAAATCCACCCTGGCCGGGCTGACGGCCATATCGTCGGATTTGGAGTCGGATAGCCACATGATCTTTGTCTTCTCTATGTTATAGAGTTTTTTCAGTTTCTTTGGATAGACTGTGGTGAGGCATAATCCCTCCATCTCCTTGTCGCTCTCCAAGATCTCCTTGAACAGCCTAAAGGTCTTGTCCGGCTTGCTCTCATATATGAGATAGTTTAAACCCTTCTCTATCATCAAACCTTCCTCTGGACCAACGCTCTCGTTGGGTTCTCCTCCATGTCTCTACGCATATTAAACCATTACTATACAACCACCACGTTCGGCCCCCTATCTCCCACTCCTCTAACGGGCAATATCCCACGAACCATGGCGCATTCATTTCAGGGCTTTCTTCAGCTTCCCTATAATATCAGATATCGCCCTCTGGAGCGGGGCGATCTCGATGTCCCCGGCAATGGTGAGTGCCAATATGCCTTTTCCACCGATACCTATCAACAATATCTTCTGCTTGCTGGACCGTATCTCCACATACTTCAAGGTCTCCTTCAGTTCCGACGCGGCGGTCTCCGACGCCCCGAGGACTATGGCCGACATGGCCACGAAGGTCTCCATGTGGGTATCGCTGGGAACCTCTCCTGCGACACGCATGCCGCTCCTAGAGACTATGGTGGCCGCATTCACGCCGCCTACCTTCTTTATCTCATCGAGGTACGGTTCCAATGTTTCTGTGGATACCAATCCAACACCCGTTATACCGTATCGAAGTGCAGGCTATAAACATTTCGCCCCTGTTGCATCCCTTTTGGACGCAGCCCCCCCATTCCTCTTTCACATCCTACAGTGTCCACACCTCCCACGCCATCCACACATCCCTCACCATCCACACCTCCTACACCACTCCAATATCCCCTCACACCTCCCACACACCTCACGCCGTCAATACCTTCCTGCATCCACACCACGCCATCTACACATCCCTCACTACACTCCTTCTCACATGCCGCCAGGGAAACAACCATAAACAGATAGGCTCTTGTTCCTCCTATGAGGATACTCCACCTAGACCGCAAGAGCGGAACCATCAAGGTGCTCATAGAGACCGCGGACGACCTATGGCATCTCTTCAACGTCCTAGAGGTCGGCGACACGATATTCGGCCTCACCTACCGGAGGGAAGAGCAGCGGGCCGACGCCATCCGCCCGGAGAGAGGGGAGAAGAAGAGGATGTGGCTGGGCATACAGTTGGAGGATTTCCAGTTCCGGGAGTTCACGGACGGATTGAGGGTCAAGGGTGTGATAGTGGAGGGGCCGCAGGACCATGGCCAGCATCACAGCATAGAATA
>DAOVJP010000431.1 GCA_030673205.1 Thermoplasmata archaeon | reverse complement strand
GCTGAACGCATAGGCGTTGTTGTAACCGCCATCCGAGTTCTGCCAAATGTTGCCATCCTTTGCGTCCGAGTCAAGGATCGTCTCGTTCATGTCTCCTGAAGCGCCGCTGGCGCCAGCGCCCTCGTCCTGCCACTGGTCACCCGTTAGGGGTATGGTCACTTTGAAGGTGCTCTCCACCCAGGCGTTTATCAGGGGCAATCCTCTGCATCCTTCTACGATGCCACAACCGGAGACCCATAGGTTGCCATCCCCGGCCAGGAACGTGTCTATGGCCGCCCGGTCCGCGACACCGAAAGTGTCGGTGGTTCCCGGGGGGTACAGGTCCAGTTCAACTCCGCTAGACCCGGTTACCTGAGCCTCCATGTCGGAGACTGTCCAGACGAGGATGTCGTTGCTTCCCGCCGAAAAGTCGGTAAGGAAGTTCTCGAGCGTGTCAACGACCCACATATCGGCGTTGTTGTCGCCGCAGTAGTTCGTCCATTCCCTGCTGTTGTTCCATTCGGCATATGTTGCGCTACCGCTTTCCTGGGCGGTCCACATCCAACGGGCAAAGTAGTCGGAGTAATAGAAATTATTCAGGTACTTGATGAATCCGTCCCAAGCATCGTAGTTGTCGTCGGATACGACAAGTATCTCGAAGTTCTGCGGTAGGGTGTGGGCTTGGTAATACAGGCCAGCGTTGGTATCGCGGACGGTGTTCCCGTATATAAACTCGGCCTCCTCGCGTACGTGGTCGATGGCCACGATGTCGAAGATATAGGTATTGTCGGGCAGCAGGCCCACGATGGACACCTCGTGGTGTGTGCCGTACGTGGTCTCCAGGTACAGCGGGCTGATGTAGGCATCTGGGTCGGACATGTCCTCCACCACTGACGGGTCATATGTGATCCAGGGCGTTCCCAGAAACAGCCAGCTGTCGTCGTAATCCGGTTTTCCAGTCTCGTTGTGTGTCCTATACAAGTATAATCGGCCGTAGGTGGGCTCGTCCGTTTCCCACATCACGCTGAAACCCGTGTGGGTCGCGCCGAACAACGTTACGTCATATATCCTGGGGGGCTTGCCGTCGTAGTATGCATGTGCTGTGATGGCTCTGGTCGAAGGCTGGGTCTCGCTGTACCTGAGCGTCAGGTCGTCGGTCCTGAATACTGCCAGGACAGGCAAGCCGCCTGTCTCCGATCCCGGATGGCTCTGGCCGTCGTTGAAACCATTCCTATCCATTCCAGCATCCAGAAAAAGCCTTCCCTCGAAGCTGCTGGAGTTCACCGTGGTCTCGATGAGTGTCAGCTCAACGCCGGTGGTGTCCTTGCTGGAGTTGATCCAACACTTCGCGTGGTCTATGGCGTAGGGGTCTGTATTGTTGTCCTGGTCCACAAGGGTCACAAGAGGCGATTCCCCGGCCATGTAACCGTCCTTGTCGAAAAGGATGTCGCCTATGCCTAGCGGTATGCCTGATATAGCAAGGGAGAATCCCTGGCTGCCGGTGACCTGCGGGCCACCCTCCACATATATCTCGAAAGTGTGTCCCAACGGGTTGGCTATCCAAACGTTCTC
>DAOVJP010000239.1 GCA_030673205.1 Thermoplasmata archaeon | reverse complement strand
GGTAGCGCTCGTGACCCCGGAGACAGATTTCAAAAAGCTGGCCAAAGCCAACGGTTGGCTGGCCAAGGAGAAGCTCGTGGTCAAGCCGGACATGCTCTTCGGAAAGAGAGGCAAGAACGGGATGCTCTTGGTCGGTGCGAGCTACGACGAGGCCCAGAAATGGATAAAGAACAAGATGAAGGGAGAGGCCGTCGTACACCGCAAGTTCGATAAGAAGGATAAGCCGCAGGACAAAGGCATAAGCGCCAAGCTCACTCACTTCCTCATAGAGCCGCTCACCCCGCACAGCGAGGATGAGGAATATTATGTGGCGATCAAGGACGGCCGCGAGGAGGACACCATATACTTCTCTGTCAAGGGCGGCATATATGTCGAGGAGAACTGGGACAAGGTCCTTCAGATCGAAGTCCCGGTGGGCGATGACATCGACAAGATAGATATCGATAAGAAGCTCCCCAAAGAATTGAAGGGAGAGAAGAGAAAGGCGATAGTCGAGTTCATCAGAGCCCTATACAAGGTATATGCCGAGCTCGGCTTCACCTATCTGGAGATAAATCCATTCACCTTCCACAAGGGAAGCATAGTGCCTCTGGACACCGTGGCAAAGTTGGACGACACCGCGGCCTTCGAATGTCAGAAGTATTGGGGCGGATCGGATTTCCCCGCACCATTCGGCAGGACCCTTGGAAAGGAGGAACAGTACATTTTGGATATGGATGAGAAGACCGGCTCCTCACTGAAGCTCACGATACTCAACCAGAAGGGCAGGGTATGGACCATGGTGGCCGGCGGCGGTGCGAGCGTCATCTACGCGGACACGGTGGTGGATCTGGGGTTCGGAAAGGAGCTGGCCAATTATGGCGAGTACTCTGGCAACCCATCGACGGATGAGACGTACGAATACGCCAAGACCGTGCTCGATCTGATGACCAGGGAGAAGCATCCCAAGGGCAAATTCCTTCTCATAGGAGGGGGCATAGCGAACTTCACCGATGTGGCCAAGACCTTCACAGGCATCATCAAGGCCCTGGAGGAATACAAGAAGAAGCTTCAGGAGCACAAGATAAAGGTATATGTGCGCAGAGGCGGGCCGAACTACCGTGAAGGGCTGAAGAACATGAAGGACCTCGGAGAACGCCTTGGCGTCCCACTGGAGGTCTATGGCCCAGAGACGCACATGACCAAAATAGTATCCATGGCCCTGGGAGGTGGTAAATAATGACTACGAAAGGAGCATCCACTAAGGGTACCAAGAGCGCCAGCTCAAAAGCGGCCAAACGCCCTGATTATATATTGTTCGATGAGAAAAGCCGCTGCATAGTCTACGGATTGCAGACCAGGGCGGTCCAGCGCATGTTGGATTTCGACTATGCATGCAAGCGTGAGCAGCCCAGCGTGGCGGCCATAGTCAACCCCACCAGGGGAGGGTTGCACAAATGTTTCTGGGGCACCAATGAGGTGATGATACCTATATACAAGACCATAGGTGAGGCCCTAGAGGTCCATTCGGACGTGGACGCAATGGTCAATTTCGCCAGCTTCCGCAGCTCTTACCCGACCACGATAGAGGCATTGAACACAAAGCAGATACGTGTCATCGGTGTCATCGCGGAGGGCATACCGGAGCGCAAGGCCAGACATATGGCAAAGGTCGCCCATGATAAAGGCAAGTGGATAATAGGCCCCGCCACGGTGGGAGGTCTAGTGCCAGGAGCCTTCAAGATAGGGAATACCGCTGGAACGTTGGACAACATACTCATGTCCAAGCTCAATCGCAAAGGGAGCGTTGGTTTCGTTTCCAAGAGTGGAGGCATGAGCAATGAGATGTACAACATCATCGCCAGGAACAGCGACGGTGTGTTCGAGGGCCATGCCATAGGCGGCGACAAATATCCAGGTAGCACTCTCCTGGAGCACTTGGAGAGATACGAGAGGAACCCGGATATAAAGATGAACGTGTGCCTCGGCGAAGTGGGCGGAAAGGATGAGTATGAGATCGTGGAAGCCATCAACAGCAAGAAGATAAAGAAACCATTGGTGATGTGGGTCACAGGCACCTGCGCCAAGGTATTCCCCACCAGCGTACAGTTCGGGCACGCTGGTGCAAAGGCAGGGAGCGAAGAGGAGACGGCGGATGCGAAGAACACGGCGCTCAAGAAAGCGGGGGTCATAGTGCCAAACAGCTTCGATGACCTCGGAGAGAAGATAGGCCAGACATATGACAAGCTAGTGAAGAAGGGCGTAATAAAGAAGAAGGCCGAGCCCGAGATCCCTGACATCCCCGAGGATTACGACGCACTCAAGAAAATGGGCAAGGTCAGAAAGCCCACCCAAATGATATGCAGTGTGAGCAGTGACATAGGCCCGCAACACAGCTATCTCGGCGTGCCCATCCAGAGTATTATCGAAGATGACTATAGCATAGGGGACATAATCTCCATGCTCTGGTTCGCCGAGAAGATGCCCAAATATGCCACGGACTTCATAGAACTGGTCATAAAGATCACCGCCGACCACGGGCCATGCGTGTCCGGCGCCCACAACGCCATCGTCGCGTCCAGGGCCGGCAAGGATGTCATGTCCTGTTTGGCTAGCGGTATATTGACCATCGGCCCACGCTTCGGCGGGGCCATCGAGGATGCTGGCAGATGCTTCCGCGATGCCCAGAACCGAGGCCTCACACCGGAACAGTTCGTGAAAGAGATGAAGGTCAAGGGCAAGAACATCCAGGGTATCGGACATCGTATAAAGAGCGTCCAGAACCCGGACAAGCGGGTGGATCTGCTCAAGGACTATGCAAAGGAACACTTTCCCAGGACAGACCTGCTGGACTACGCCTTGGGGGTGGAGAAGGTCACCACCGCCAAGAAGAACAACCTCATATTGAACGTGGATGGCTGCATAGGCATATTGTTCGTGGATCTGCTCCGGAGCACAGGACACAGCGAGGATGAGGTGCAAGATGTCTTGGATAACGGGGCATTGAACGCCCTTTTTGTGCTGTCCAGGTGCATAGGGTTCATAGGCCACATAATCGACCAGAAGAGATATAAGGAACGGCTGTACAGGTTCCCGCGGGAGGACGTGTTGTACCTCAATCCCGGGCCTCAGTAGAACAAACAATTCAACGGGACGAGTGACGAGGCCCATTGGCCTCCGTCCGGTCCTGGGCGCTCACAGGGAGAACATCTCTT
>DAOVJP010000216.1 GCA_030673205.1 Thermoplasmata archaeon | reverse complement strand
GAGAGAGAGGATCGTAAGATTTTGTAAACAGCATCACATACGGACATCGTCCTTTTTCGGCTCTATTTTGCGTGATGAGTTCACACCTCTCAGCGATATTGACATGCTTGTGGAGTTTGAACCTGTTCACGTCCCCGGTTTCTTGACCCTGGTTCGGATGGAAGAAGAGCTATCTTCTATCTTCAATGATCGTAAGATCGATCTAAGAACTCCACAGGACCTAAGTAGATATTTCCGTGATGAGGTTTTGGCGACGCGAGAGGTGTTGTATAGTGCAGCCTGATCTGGTTCGTGTCCACCACATGCTCGATGCTACTCGTGAGATCCTGGATTTTTCGGCCGGGAAAAACCGACACGACCTGGATGCTGATCGAAAACTTAACCTATCGCTTGTTCATCTGTTAGAGATCATTGGAGAGGCTGCCGCCGGCGTTTCTGTAGAATTCCGAAAGAATAATCCTCGTGTTCCATGGAATGCCGTTGTGGGCATGCGCAATCGCTTGATCCATGGCTATTATGATATCGATCTGGATATTGTCTGGAAGACTGTTGAAGAGGACATTCCTCCATTGTTGACTGATCTGGAAAAAGTCCTTGTCGATGAAGAAAACCGTGAATGAGGTACGGCCCTTGGTATATGAAAGTGGCCTAAGCACATGACCTCACTTGTGCAAGGATCTGCTCTACCCCCGCCGCCCTTCCAGCGTAAGCAGCCAGTCTTTCCTCCACAGTCCTGCTGAGAAGCCGCCCATCCCGTTCGCCGCAACGACGCGATGGCAGGGTATGATGATCGGCAGGTGGTTCTTTCCGGCGGCGGTGCCCACGGCCCGCATGGCGCCCGGTTTGCCTATGCTCTTGGCCACCTCGCCGTATGTCCTTGTTTCGCCATATGGTATCTGGGCCAGGGCATCCCATACTGCCAGTTGGAAAGGTGTGCCTTCCATGTTGTATGGGATGTCGAAGGCCTTCCGCTCTCCACTAAAATATTCTTTGAGCTCTCTTGCCACTCTGGGTGGTGGCTCTCCCTCTCCTGGGTTCTCTGGCTCCAGTTCCAGCCGCACGAGCACGTCGCCAGCCATGGTGACGCGTATGGGCCCTGTTGGAGAGTCGAATATCGATACCGCCCTGGAGAGGTGGGCGATACCTTCCGTGTGCACCCTCCAGTCGCCCGATGTTATGCATTCGTCCCCTTCATCCATCTTCTTGTCCCGGGCATAGAGCCAGGCTGGCTCATCGCCCATGACTATCCCCTTCCTGCCATAGAGTACGGGTGCGCCCTCTATGACATCCATCCGTATCAGCGTGTGCTCATCCGCCTCGTACACCTCTATCTGTATGCTCCCCTCTCCGACCATGACGTACGGATACTCTCCTCCATGATCGAACATGACGTACCCTGGCAATCTGCATTCGCCCAGGAATGGGGAAGATGCGAGGGCGATATGCCTTTCCAGCCCCTTTCTGAACGTGCCGTACACCGCAACCCGTGGCATGAGAGGCATATTGCAGGGGCGAGGGATAAGTTTTGCCCCTTCTATTGGAATGTCTTAATATCTATCTTTCGTCCAAGGAACACTTCCATGCCGTCCACCGCTGGCACGGTCCTCACACCGGTATGCCTCTCCACGAGAAGCGCCTCCTTCTCCGCCACCCCGTCCACGAATTTCATTCCGAAATGGGTGAATATCGCCAACTCTGGCTTGGCCACATTCACGAAGTCCAGGGCGTCACCGCTGGTGAGGTGCCCTGGTATGGGGCTGTCCAGGGGTCTTGTCACAGACATTATCAATACTCTGGATCCTGTGTGGGCCTCCACCACGGATTCATCGAGGATCGTGTCGGAGGTATAGGATATCACCCCACTAGAGGTGTGTATCTTGAAGCCTATGGTGGTGGGGTCGCTGTGGATAGCGGGTGTGGCTGTGACCTTCATGCTCCGTATGGAGATGTTATCCCCCGGAACGAGAGCGTGCACCTCTCCCGCCTTCTCCTGATGGTATTTGGAAACAGCAGGGCTGTACCCGTTCAAGCCCTCCAGCACGCTCACGCTCCCGGCAAGCACCCCCCTCTTCTTAGTGCCTCCCCATGTCATGGCCTCCACTAATATCTCGGCGTCATTGTAATGGTCCGGGTGGCAGTGGGATACAAGCACCGCATCCAATCTCGAGGGGTCCAGCCCCTTGTTGCATAGGTGGACCAGCGCCCCGGGGCCGGGGTCGACATGGATGCTTTTCCCGTCCTCTATGAATATGCCGCCTGTAGCCCTCTTCTGTGTTATAGTGGAGAACCGCCCACCGCCCGTGCCTAGGAATATTATTCGGGTCATCCGAACTCCGTGCCAGCCCTATGTAACATAAGGGTTAAATGTTTGGGGGAGAGAGAGGCAGAGGGGAGGGGGGAGGAGAAAGAGGGAAAGGAGATATGGGAAGTGGGAAGGGAGGTGGAGAAGGAGAATAGGTGGGAGGGGGGGGGGAGACGGTAAGGGGTGGGAGAGGAGGAAAAGAAGAGATGGAGCAGAGACATTTGTCACGGCGCTTCCATGGCCTCGAACTCCACTGCGCCCAACCCTATCCCAACGTACAGGAAGGCCGCGCCCAGGTCCGCCATGAACACTGCTGCCAGAAGACCCAACATGGGACTGGACAGTACGAAGACAAAGGCCACCGCACTAGCAACGAAGCATATTCCCAGGCAGAGCATGGAGTAAATGTAGATGGTGACGATATCTGGGTATCCTTTGACGCTGGAATCGAAATTCGGTGCCCTTGCGCCCAGCCATATGCCTATGGCCACGGCGAAGAAGGACATGGCGATGGTCATTATGCCTGCGAAGACGGCGGCCACCAGACTATACCCCACCCATAGGACGGAGAGGAAGGCGGCGAATATGGCTAGCAGGGGAGCGGTGTACATTGCCCCCAATGCCTTGGCCTTCACTATCTCCCTGGCTGGCACAGGGGCGTTCTTCAGCACCCATATTCCTTTCCCATCCTTTCCGAAGGCACCCAACGCCGCCATCCCCGGCTCCAGTATAACGCCTGCGAACAGCCCCATCCCCACCACCATGGGAGGCATGGTCCGGGCCAGGAATCCCGGTATGAACTCCAGAGAGGGGAGTTGATCGAGGGCGTAGACTATGGCGAAGGCCACGGCCCCTATGGCTATGCTGGAACCAACCACCTCCCTGCTCCTCACGCGCTCCACCAACTCCTTCTCCAGTATGAGGGACGATTCCCATCCCACCCAGCGCATGAGCTTAGAGGCATACTTCCCCGTGATGCGCTCGTACACTGACCTTCGCGTTCCTGTGGCAGCCGCGGTGGCCCAGTTCCATGCGTCTGGAAAGACGCGGAAGGCGGGAGCTAGGGATAGAGACGCTATGGCTAGAGGTATGGCCATGTACAAGACGCTTATGGAGAGGTCGATGTAGTTGTTGATTATGGTATAGAACGCGGCT
>DAOVJP010000100.1 GCA_030673205.1 Thermoplasmata archaeon | reverse complement strand
TGAGGTATCTTGGAAGAACTGGGCTTCCGACACCCTCGTGCCCGGAGTGCCGCAGACCTTTGGGATGGCGTTCGAGATACCGGACACACAGAACGCCACCGCCATCTACTTCTACCCTAATGGCCCTGGCGCAAGTTATTGCATCGCAGATATATGGGAGTAGAACATCGGTGGTTCATTGGGAGCTCTACGACGACTGCTCCCCAATGATCTTCCTGCACAGCGTATCCAATCCTCCCTCGATCATCTTGTTCAGTTCCATGTGCAGGGCCTCCACTCTCCTTGCCGCCTTCTCGTATCCCAGGCTCTCTAATCTCTTCACGATGGCATCCAGTTCGCCGCATCGCCTATCGTCTATCAGGCTGTCGGCATGGGCGACGATCTTTTCCTCCAGGGTCTCCGGCATATATATCCCGGGAGGGAAACCGAGTTGCTGTCGGTCCTCTTCGTCCACCCCGGCGCCCAGATGACGTTCGATGATCCGCACTATGCGTGGATCCAGTCCCTCCTTCTTTGCTATCTTTGCTCCCATGGGCGCATGTCCAGGTCCATGGGTCTTGCTTCTGCCGATATCGTGGAGAAGCGCCCCTGCAGAGACCAAATTCACATTGGCCCCCAGGCGCTCGGCCATGGCGATCGCCAGGTGTTCCACCACCTCGGCGTGCGCTATGACGTTATCCGGGCACTTTCGCTCGCGCAACAGAGCTAGGCATCTCTTTCTCGACGGGATCGTGGAGGAGCCCTCCCTAACATCCACCATTTCTTTTCCTCTTTCCGAAGGGATTATACGCATGGCTCCGTCGAACTTTCTTTCCAATGCCTTGCCGTTCTGATACCTATCCAGGAACATTGCTAGCGCCGCTATCTCTGAGTGCGGCTGGTTCCCAACAGCGATGTTGTGGTCTGCCCTTTCGTACACCTCTCGGGGTACCTTCTCGGCGCCAATGACCACGAGCAAAGGCACTTCCCGTGTTATCTTCTTCATGGTATCATCGAGGGGCATCCCATACATGGTCAGATGCACCACCACCCCTTTCCACTCGGTCAGTGTCTTCCTCCAGCTCACGTCCGTTTCTATGAAGAATGGTCCACCAAAGCGTTCCGTCACGTCATTGACGGTGTTCTCTATGCTCTTGTCCTCCGAGGATAATAACATCCCATCGGCGCCGAAGGCTCTAGCAACCAGGGCGGCATGTGTTGTCACACGTTTGTCCCGCTCGGGACGGTGTCCCATGCGAAGCACCACTACCGACATCCTATCCATCCTCTCCCAATTCCTTCAGTACCTGTTTTGCAAGGGGGCTTTCCGGCACATATTTGAGGCAAGCATCGGCATACCTTCTTGCCTCCAGAGCTTTCCCCATCTTCAAAAGCGTATAACCTATCGCTCCCAGCAGTTGCCTGTTCTTGGGATTATGAGTGATATACTCCTTGTACAAACGAAGAGCATCACCCATCTCTCCGAGGTTCGTCAATGCCAGCCCTTTAGCTAATATCCATTCGGGTTTCTCCCCCTGTCCCTCCATAAGCGTGTTCGTGAGCAACAGCACCTCGCTCCATTCCTCGTTCTCTATGTGAGCGGGAAGTTCCATCTCCAGGAGCTCCATAGCATCCATGCTCTCCTCCTTTTCCTCGGCTAGTATATCGTCTTCTTGCCCCTGCTCTCCTCCCACTTCTCCATTCGCCTCTATTTCTTCCCCTAGCTCTCCCCCTGCTTCTCCCTCGTCCTGATCAACGTCTCCACCCTCCATATCCTGGAACATGGCCCCGCACTGGCCGCAGGCAGGATCGTCCATGCCCACGACCGAGCCGCATACGGGGCATAGGAATATTCGCCCTTCCTCCGGTTCGGCGGCTTCCTCTTCCACGATCTCCGGTTCCGAGACAGGTGGTCCGGGTTCTATGGCGGATGGAGGAGCAGAGGGTGCCGCTTTAGCGATCTTTGTCCTCCTTATCTTCTTTATCTTCCGTGGAGAGGGAAGCCTTTTCGTTTCCTGAGAAGCCAGCGATTCGTCGCCCACATCTGCAGGGGCCGTTGCCTCTTTGGATATTGGCATTGCCTCTCCTTTGGTTGTCTCCACATCGGGTTCTTCTATGTCTATTGTTTCCTCTATCTCTAAACCATCTATCTCTAAGCCATCTATCTCTAAGCCATCTATCTCTAAGCCATCTATCTCTAAGCCATCTATCTCTATCTCTGTGCCCACCTCTCCTTCTTCTTTTGGCATCGCAGCTGGCGTGGGTGTGGGTTCTTTGATAGGTGCTGTCTCCAACATTCCTCCCTTCTCGGATGTAGATGGGCTCTTTGCCTTCCCCGTCACATCCAGCTCTGTGCCGCACCCCATACATCGTCTCGTTCCAACAGAGAGTATGGTCGTGCATGAAGGGCAGATGAACTCCTTGCCGTTGTACCACCTATAGTACGGTTTCACTTTTAGGGCGAAGAGGAAAGCGTTCTTTGCCTCATATACCATTTTTTTCTTGTACCGGGCATTCCCTATGTCGAACCATGCATCTCCATTCTCGGGGTTCAACGCCACTACTTTTTCCAGGGCACTGATCGCCTCGTCCAATTCAGAGGTGCCGTATAGGAGCATGGCGCCCAGGGCCTGGTATGCATCCTCATATTTGTCATCTATCTCGATGGCCTTCTGGAACTCCTTCTTCGCCTTCTCATGTTCCCGCTTAGAGGAGAGTTCCACAGCCAGCCGGTAGTGCTCCTCTTTTGTTCTCGCCTCTCTGGTCACCTTCTCCTTGGCAGGGGCTTCCACCACCTTGACCTTGTGTTTCTCTATAAGATCCAGGATGGCCTGTTTGTCCATTCCTTTATGTTTTCCCTCATCAATGGATACTTCGTCCATGCTGAGGGTGAGCGAATAAGGAGTGGTCTTCAAGCTTCTACCACGGAAGGAGAGCGTACGGATGGTGCTCCCATGATCTGTCTTGCTCACGTCCACCACACCATCGAACACCTGATGAAGCCAGCTCAACGTCTTCTGGTCATGCATCTCCTTCTCCACGAACACCATGGCCACCATGTTCTTCTCGGCCACCTTCTTTCGGAGAGATTGGAAGAAGGAATAGGAGCTCTTTGAGTCGAAGCCCTTTATGATGGCGGAGATAGAATCGAAGAACACCCTTCCAACATTGTTATTCGAAAGGATGCCGATCCCCGTCTCCAGCCCTATTTCCAGATTGGTAAGGTCCTTACCGCTCTTCACCACGGTCTTAGAGACATCGATGCCAACTATTCTCTCGTTCTTGTGAGAATACCAATCCACGAACACCATTTTGTTCTTTGCCTCGAGCTTCTGGGTTTTTGTTCCAACATGTTCCAGATCGTTGCGCACATCCTTCGGGAACCGGGTAGTGACCACGGCTACCAGACTTCCCTTGAGGGCGAGGGCGTCCTTGAGGAGATGGGTCCACAATATATTCCTCTCGATACCGGAGGGCACCTGGAAGAGGATGACCGCTCCGCGAGGGAAGCCTCCGCCTATGGTCGCGTTCATCCCGGGTATGTGCGAAGGGAGAGAAGAAGATAAGCGGCCATATATGAAATGGTCGGTAGCCCCGATCTTATCGGGCAGAGGAGAGAAGAAATCTATTACAGGAGAAAGAAGGTGCTGGGCCTTCTCTGCCGCCCCCTCCTCTCCCAGAGTGAAAGCGGTGAGGTCCACGAATGCGTTGAACACATGACAGAGGTCCTGGACCACGTTCGGGTCATCCGCAGGTATGTTGATGGACACGCTTCCTGTCTTGGACAATATCATGGCCCGCGCGGCCGTTATATCCTTTTTCAGTATTGCCAATTTCTTCTGGTATGTGGACACGGTTATGGTCTGGGCAAGGTCCATCACGTATGCAGTGAGCACGGTCTCGAAGAACAGCTTCGATCGATCTCCACGGGAAAGAGAGGCTAGGTCCTTCTTTTCTCTCCGCAGGTCCAGAAGTGTCAGGTTGGGGAGATACCAATCTATTCGTGTCGCTACGACCTCGTTCCATCGGGCCGAGAGATAATCCTTGACGGGTTTTCGCATCCTCTCGGCGGCCGTATCCTCATCGGTCAGGGCCACCAATTCCTGATAATATTCTTCTAACAAGGCCTGGAGTGCGGCCATGGTTCTCTCCTTATCGGGGATATCTGCGTACCCTACCGCCCCTGAGTGCAGAGTGAGATCGCGGTACACCTCCAATCTCTTCAGTATAGGGTGTGGACCATGGAGCCCTGCAAGTATCTCTTTGACCCTAGCTTCCGCTATCTTCTCGCTATTATAAGCGAGCACGCCATCTATCAGGCCCAGATAAAGGGCTATACGGCTCACGTGGGTTCACTGCTCCGATCCTAAGTGAGAGGAAGTTCTCTGCCTCGAGGCCTCCCGCCCACCGCATAACCATAGACCCTTATCACCTTTTGCTTGGGCGAGGGTGTTCTTGAGCAACATGAGAAGAGTTCTGGCCGATATGCTGGTCAATATTATTGAACAGATATAAATGGCGTGGGATAGAGGAAAAGATCAGGACAGGCCGCAGGGCTAATCTTCAAAATCCTTGCTGAGAGCGTATTTGTCAACTACGCCCTCATATAAACTAAATGCCTCAGAGGAAGTGAACTCATCCAGGGCCTTCTGAGGAAGTTTCTCGAAGAGCTCGTCTATGGTCGAAAGGACCTTTGCCAGATCCTTTGCATCGGATAACGTGTACTCCTTGAGACGGGCCAGCTCTGTCTCCAACTCAAGCACCTGATCTCTATTCTGGGCCTGGTCCATGTCATTCATCTCCTCCTCCAAAGCGGATAGCTCTCTCTTGAGTGCGGCGTTCTCCTTCATGATGGCCTCTATCATCTGGTCTGATATCTTTCCAGGCATGGTGACCTGCTTCTCCTCCAATATCTTCCCCAACTCCTCTAACATGAGGCCGTTGTCATCCACTACGCAGACCGCCTTCTTCCCGGTGGAATACCCGTTCCTAGTGGTGGGCATGGAGATCAACTTCTCCCCTCCCAGTTCCATGTCCTCCTTTATCCGGATGGTGCAATCCGCAATATGGGTCAGAGCCGCCCCGTACTCCGGGTCAAAGGCCTCGCTATCGAAGCTAGCCAGGGTCGTCGCGTTCTTTCCCCGTAGCGAGGCGTAGGCGGAAGTTGCAAAGGCGACCACTGGAGAGAGGTCGTAATATCTCAAAAGGGAGGTGAACATGTCCAACACGACAAAGCTCCCCTCGCCCGCCTCATCTATCGCCCTTCTTATGGCTATGGCGAGATGAGCTATATCCTGGGAGGAGTAATATGTCCCTTCTCTCTTCTCCACGCCTATTATCTTCTCGTTCTTGTGAGCATACCAGTCGACGAAGATAACTCCCTTCGATCTCTTTCCGCCCATGACGTTCTTCACATAATCAGCGGGAGACATGGTGCCGAGGACCACCACCGCCTTCTTTTTCTTCTTCAAGCCATCGTTCAACATGGCGGACATGAAAAGGTCCTTCTCCTGACATTCGGGAGCTAACAGCAAAGTGGTCCTTTTCACGGGCAGCCCTGCCCCTATCCTCTCCATGCCAGCGATGCCAATGTCCAAGGCATCCTTCTCATAGGAGAAAGCGATACTTTCCACTTCCTTCCCCTCGAGGATCATCCCCCTCTTGGTCCAGGACGCAGATAGCCTATCCCGTGATATCGCAGCCACGCTAGACGCGGATAGGAGAATATCCATTCCCATCCTGTTCT
>DAOVJP010000424.1 GCA_030673205.1 Thermoplasmata archaeon | reverse complement strand
ATTCCCTCTCACCTCCCTCTTTTGTGTCCACACGCAGCCTTTTTTCCGTGGCCTTCTGGTCCAAGAACTTTGCCTCTTCCCTGAGTTCTTTCATTGCCAATTCATATTCCTCTTTCTTCGGGGCCTTCCCATGAAAGGCCAGTGCACCCTCCATGAAGCTGACTCCCTTCCCTTTGAGGGTGTGTGCTATGATCATCGTGGGCTTTCCCACGGTCTCTTTTGCCTCGTCGATGGCGGCCAATATCTCCTTTGCGTTGTGGCCGTTGATCTGTATAATATGCCAACCGAAGGCTTTCACCTTCGCCTCCAGGGGCTCGAGCCCCATGATCCTCTCGGTCGGCCCGTCTATCTGCAATTGGTTCCTGTCGAGGAACACGGTGAGGTTGTCCAGTTTGTAATGGGCGCCGGCCATGAGCGCCTCCCATACAGAGCCTTCCTGGCACTCCCCGTCCCCCACTAGGCAGTATATGTTGTACTGCTTTCTGTCCAGCTTTCCGGCCATGGCCATACCTATAGACACTCCTATGCCCTGGCCCAGGGATCCGGTGGACACCTCTATTCCCGGCGTCTTGTGCATATCGGGGTGGCCCTGAAGGTGGCTGCCCAGCTTGCGGAGGGTGCGCAGTTCTTCCACAGGGAAGTATCCGTTCTCGGCCAGGCAGGCGTAGAGAGCTGGACAGCCATGTCCCTTGCTCAATACAAAACGGTCCCGTCCATCCCATCCCGGGTTCTTCGGGTCGTGTTTCATCACATGGAAATACAGGACGGTAAGGATGTCTGCGCACGACAATGATCCACCAGGATGGCCCGAGGCTGCCCGGTATATCATATCAACTATGTGCTGGCGATTCTTGTTGGCTTGTTTTTCAAGCCTTTCTATTAACTCATCAGGGTATACTGGCATCAACCTCTCTCCAGAGATTTATCGGGGACGGACGGAGGATGGAAACCCCCATAGATAAGGCTTTGCTCGCCCCTGCTACCAGCTCCTATCCTCTAACCAATCTATGCCCACGGTTCTCAAACCTATCTTCGGTATCAGGCCCAGGCCTCGTTTGTGAGCGCTTTTTCTCACCAGGAGACGTATGCCTTTCACGCCATCCTCCGAGACCTCTGCTTCCCCGGAAGCACGGGCATCGTCCCATCCATGCTCTATGCCCCATAGAACGGCATCCAGCTCCTCGTACTTGTAACCAAGTTCCTCTTCATCGCTCCCTACGTCTGGAAGGCCCGCCGAAGGCGTCTTGTCCAGTATCTCCTGTGGAACGCCGATGTCCCTCGCCATCTCCCAGACCTGGGTCTTGTAGAGGTCGCCTATGGGAAGGAGATCGGATGCGCCATCCCCATATTTCGTGAAATAACCCACCAACAGTTCGGTCTTGTTCCCGGTGCCCAGCACCAGCAGGTTGTTGGAGTTGGCAAGATAGTAGAGAAAGAGCATCCGCAGCCTCGATTGCAGGTTTGCATCGGCCATGTTGGCGGAGCCCATGCTCCGCCCACTCTTGACGGAAACAGAGTTTCCGCCGATGATAGGAGGAACTACAAGTTCCTCCGACAGCGAGAGGAAATCTCTAGTTT
>DAOVJP010000125.1 GCA_030673205.1 Thermoplasmata archaeon | reverse complement strand
CTTCCCCCATCTTCACCCTGAGTACCAGCCGTTCCTTTCCGGAGAGGCGGTAGTTCACATCGCTGATGACGCGGAGGATCAGCCCTCTCTTCGCCGTCTTGCTCTTTGCCTCGTCATAGTTCTCCGGGTTCTGCAGGTCATAAGAATAGCCGGGGCTCCTGGCCCATGGAAAACCAGTGAGTATGTTAGGCACCTTTCCCACGAGGTTCGCGCTCTCTGGAATAGGTACATCGGTGGCAACGACATTGGGCTGCTCGTAGGTCCATGCCAATAGATCCTTGTTATCCGGCTCCAAGAGTACTCGGGGACCAGTCATCATGGTCTCGGCAACAGAGGACCGAAGGTATAGCATGCTCACTTTTCCCCTTCGATAGAGGCCTGGAGTGCCTCCGCAGTGTCAACATATCCGGACCGAAACACGGCCGGGAGGTCCGCACCATACTTGTTCACGGCCCATATCCCCAGATAGAACAGCGGCATGAGAGCAAGGGTCGATAACATATGCCAGACCATGAACGGTACGGCCATGGCCATGCATGCCCCGAATCCGGCGAAGGTGTGTGGGTAGAAGGGTCCGAGCCACCATCCGAAGTTCGTCCACATATCGAATAACAATACGGACCAGACGCCTCCTGCTGCGAACCAGAGCGGAGAGGGGTATGAATCCTCCCTGTGCACTTTCATTCCTAGGAAGGCTGCCATGGCGAAGCCGCTCCATACGAAGAGACTCACCATTATGAGGAGCGAGGAGGAGAATGGAAAAGCGTTCCCGCTGAAGAAGTATAGGAATATGTCAGAGGATACCATTATACCTATAGGAACGAAAAGAGCGGCCCACCGCCGTGTCACATATCCCGCCGAAAGGGATATGAGGACCACGAATGCGAACATATCGAATGTTCCCTGCGGAAGCATCACTGCCAGACATATCCTTCCTATGGCACCCACAATGATCAATGCCAATAGGATCAGATTCCTTTCCAAGGCGATCTTCGCCCTTTTCCCGAACTTGCTCACCAGCTCATTTCCGCGAATATCCATTCTATCACATCTCCCTGTTCTACATAACATTTGTCCGCTCCCACCATGGGGCGTTCGTCATCCACCAGATACCCCCAATACTTCCCCCCATTCCCATTGCTCCGCCCGCCGATGCTGTCCACCAGAAGACTGTCGTACTGAGAATAGTAGGTGGTGGTGACACTGAGGTTGCCCTGGCTCGGCCCGCATGCGACCAAGAGGAAGCCGTATACGGTCGTTTGGTCCGATGTCAGGTTGTGAAAGCTAAGGACGGTGCCGTTCCCGAGGTCAATGATGACGCTTGCCGTGAGAGGAACCGCCTCGTCCGTTGTGTTCGTGTCCTCTTGGGCGTGGTCCGTGCCCGCCCCGGTCGAAGCATCGTCCGTCATGACAACATAGCCAACCGCACCCAGCGCAGCTATTGGTAGAACTATGCCGAATACCAATAGCAAGATGCTGACCTTCTCGCCTTCCATTCATATTCCTCCGTCACGCTTGCGGGGGCGCTGCAGGGAGGCATTGAAACCTTCCCTCCCTAATAATCATTTCGTTCTCTCCCGCTGTTTCGTGGAGGGAGGTGGAGAGGATATGGGACGGTATAGAAGATCAGGTACCGGTTCTCATGCCGCGGGTAGTCTGCCCTCTATGGCAGACGTTTCCCCAAAGCACAACCCCAGGGAGCCTCTATCTGTCTTTAAGGGGTTGGTTTGCACCATTTTTTTCGGATTGCTCCGGATTGTCGATTTCTATGTTTGCCAGCCGTTCATGGTCATCCAAGGTAAGTCGTCATAGTTCACATAGCCCGGTATTGCATAAGGCGTGTCGCCGATGCCATCTTCGTTCTCATCCGTGCCTGCGTAATCGCTCCAGTAGTTGCCGCCTATGGGCATGGCCTTTTCCCAATAATTGTTGGAGATATAATCCCATGCCTGATAATCATTGTAAATGAAATTATTATGATATATCTCATTAAGGTGGGAGGCCGAATAAACCGCGAGTCCTCGTCCTTCGTTTGAGTAGAGATCGTTGCCGGTTAAGATATTGTAGCAGGCATAATCGAGATGGATGCCGCACTGGCTGTTGAAAGACACGTTATTGTCTCGAACGGTATTGTAATTGCTATAGATATCCACGCCATACAAATCGATTCCTGTAGAAACGTTGGTAATGGTGTTGTTTGCGATGTTGTTGTAGCTGGATTCAATGATCCAGATGCCCGGACCGCCGGTGCCAACTGTGTTATTTTCAATTTTGTTGTTGTCGGAATCAGTATTGAAGCGCAAGGCACTTCCGCTGTTCATGTAGAGATAGTTGTTTGTGATGATGTTGTTGTTGGATCCTGTGGCCTCGATGCCGTTGAAGTTGTTCGAGATGTTGTTGTTCTGTATGTTGCAATGCTGGACGTTGTTGAGATATATTCCCGTGTTGTACCATCCTGAGTCCATCACCCTGAAGTAGCTCATGTTCACCCAGTCGGAGTTGATTGTTACTATGTAATCTCCCACGGATCCGATTATGAACGTGTTCCATGGGCTGCCAGTGAGCGTGAGCGCCTTGTTTATCGTAATCTTCTCCTTGTATGTGCCTGATGCAACTGTGATTCTGTGTCCGTCGACGGTTTCGGGATCGGCTACGGCCACTTTTATGTAAGAATAGTATTTGTCGGTATCGATATTGTGTACGGGTCCAAGTGGTACCGGCGCTATCCACCAGCCGTCAGCGGATGTCCAGGCATAGTTATCCTTGTTGTCTCCGTCTGGTATATTACGTGGGTTTAGTCCGTTGTAGGGTTTGTCTACGATGCCGTCCGCTCCACACAGATCCTGGTTTATTCCGTTGTAGTTGTCTGGATATTTGTGGTCGTCCCAGTAGTTGCCGCCGCTTGAATATGTCATGTTCCAGGTGTTGCTCCCGTCGTCGGATGCGTGAATTGTATTCTCGATGAAATTGTTGTGATATATCTCATTCAAGGATGAGTCCATGCTTTTGATCCCATTGTGATTCCTCCATAGTGTATTGTTTTCTACTTCACATAGCTGGACATTGTCGAGTTTTATCCCTGCATCATCTTGGTCGGAGCCGGAATACCTGGTTGTGAACCCGGATATTCTCACATAGTCTGCGGCGATGGTAAGCGCACTCCAGGCGTGTCCTGCGTCTATGGCCGTGTACTCCTTGCCGTATTTGCTGACGATTTCTAGCTGTTTGTCCACGAGCACGTTCTCGTAAAACGCTCCTTCCATAACCAACAATGTGTGTCCATCCAAGGTCGTGGAATCTCGTATTGCCGCTTTTATTTGCATGTACGTTTTTCCCGTGTCGACATTTTTGACCCTGTATGGTTCGGGTGGTCCCTCTCCTCCCCCTGTCGGTTCTGTCGTCAATGGATAACGGTCCTGGTTGCCGTTCCCGTCTATTTGACGAGGCACATCAACGATGCCGTCAGACCCCGCGATGTCCTGCTCTGGACCTTGCTTGTTATCAGGTGTTGTCCAGTCGCTCCAATAGTTTCCTCCGTCCGGGTATGGGAAGTTCCATGCGTTGTTGTCATCGTCCCATGCTTGGATGGTGTTGTCGTTGAAACTGTTGTGGTGGATTAAGTTGGTTTGGGAGCCGGATAGGTACATGCCGTATTCTGTGTTCTCTGTTATGTTGTTCCATTTGATAGTGTTTCCCTCGCTTTGTTCCAGCCTTATTCCGGTTGTTCTATCGGTAACGGTGTTGTTATGGACAAACGTGCCTCTGCAATCGTATAGCTTGATGCCCGTTGCGATGGTCTGGAATATGATGGGTCTGACTGGATGCTCAGGGATCGAGCCGGGGTCTGCGGGCCTCGGCCAGACTGGGCCTATCTGGTTCGATGGGGGCAAAATGCTGATGTCGTTGTCCAACAGTATTGCCCCCTCGGCATGGTACGTGGTTATGTCATTGATGTTCGCCTCAAAGGTGTTCCCGCATATCTCAAGACCAGAGTCGCCCCCTGCTTCCATAAGAGCGTAGACGCCTATTCCCGCCCGGCGGTACACCGGCATCCATACATATGTTACCTCAAAGGTTACGGGGTCGATTTGTCGAACCGCGATTTCCGAGATTAGATATAGTCTGTTGTGTTCTTGGATGGTGTTGTTCGTTATCAGAACACTATGGTTTTCGGAGTTGTTTACCACAACGCCCATCCAATTATCCTCGAAATAGCTGCCGTTCAACATGAGGTTCGAGTTTTCGGAATACACGCCAGCACCCCGGTATGCATACAATCTGAACATCGGGGTTTCGATTGCGGGGTATGAGGCGCGTATGTGGCCAGAAAACTCGTTGTCCTCGGCCACCGTAGTCGTGTTGTCGCGAAGTAACATGCCGTATTCGCTTCCATGGAACGTGTTTCCATCTAGTCGCAGGTTGGAGTCGATTGCCACCAAGCCGTTGATCTGGATTGGGAAAAACAGGGGGAGTGGCCCAGTTATGGGCCCTATGCCTCTTATGACATTATTTGACAGCCTAGCGTATACGCTCTTCATCTGAATACCATTCAAGTTGTCGATTATGTGATTCGCCTCTAAAACGAGGGGTCTGTTTTCGGGCCAGGCGTCTATGCCATCGTATTGGAGCCACATGCCCGCAATGGACCTCTGGATGGTGTTGTTCTCGAAGCTTATCGTTGGAATGGAGCTGGCAGTTCCTGTGAGAAGTGCCATGGTCCCATTGCCGTTGCTAATGAGCATGGTGTTGTTCACTCTTATGCTCAACGGCAGTTCGTTTCCATCATTGCAAATCAATATTCCAAGTTGATTGTGGTTGATGTCACTTCCATCTATCATCACGGTGCCCGTTTCAACTGTGGAGAATTTGTTGCTGACGTTGACGCCAACGGGAAAGCCGCTGATGGCCGTGGAGATGGTGGCGGAACCGTTCTCGACTACAACGCCAGTTTTCCCTCTCCCTTCAAAGGAGATCCTTCCTCCAATGATGTCTGCGCTTCCACCGTCCCTGATGACTATGCCGTTCTCCTCCGGGTCCAGCACTTCGGTGTCTTCGATCGTTGCAGTGGACAGGTTGCAGACCAAAATGTCATGAATCTCGGCGTCGTGAATCTGGGAATTTGTTATGGTAGCTGTGGATGTGTTGTTGAGATACAGGTTATGCGTCTTTCCTTCCCGGAGTTCCGCTTCTTGGAAGGTGCCAGTAGCTCCATCCAGTAGTCGCACTCCTTCCGTCATCCACTGTGCAAGACTGTCATCCACGTGGAT
>DAOVJP010000382.1 GCA_030673205.1 Thermoplasmata archaeon | reverse complement strand
GAGATGCTAGTGGAACAATCGGGCCGCGGCAGGCACATCTCAAGGGGCAGGGGTTATGTCATGACAACGCTGTCCTCTTCTGTTTTTATGAACGGGCGAGGGCGGATAGCGGTGTGGCTGCTGGTGATGGTTGGAGTGGCGGTAGCATTAGCGGTGCTGGTCGCGGAGGAAGCGGAAGGGGCTACTGGGTGGGTGGAGACGCAGATTGCTGACAACACTGCAGACCAATGGTATCCTGCAATCTCTGGCACCCGCATCGTCTGGGAAGAATATAATAGATCAAGTGGAAACGCGGATATTGTTATGTTTGATGTTTCCACAGGCCTAGAGACACAAATCACCAACGACACCGCAAACCAAGAGTTTCCTGCGATCTATGGCAGCTATATCGTCTGGGTAGACCATAGGAATGGAAACGTTGATATTTTTATGCTTGATGTTTCCACAGGCCTAGAGACACAAATCACCAACGACGCCACAAGCCAAGGGCATCCTGCAATCTATGGCAACCGCATCGTCTGGCACGACGATAGAGATGGGAACTATGACATTTTTATGTTTGATGTTTCCACAGGCCTAGAGACACAAATCACCAACGACGCCACAAGACAATGGCATCCTGCAATCTATGGCAACCGCATCGTCTGGACAGACAGTAGGAACGGGAACGCTGACATTTTTATGCTTGATGTTTCCACAGGCCTAGAGACACAAATCACCAACGACATCGTATACCAAGGGGCTCCTGCAATCTATGGCGACCGCATCGTCTGGGCAGACCATAGGAACGGGGTCGAAGACATTTTTATGTTTGATCTATCCTCTGGTCTAGAGACACAAATCACCAACGAAACCGTAGGCCAATGCACCGCTGGCCAAACGACTACTGCGATCTATGGCGACCACATCGTCTGGGCAGACCATAGGAACGGGAATTGGGATATTTTTATGTTTGATATTTCCACTGGTCTAGAGACACAAATCACCAACGACACCGCATACAAAGGACCTCCTGCGATCTGTGGCAACTGCATAGTCTGGCATGACGATAGAAATGGAAACTGTGGTATTTTCATGTACGAGAGGGACAGCGACGGTGATGGTGTAGGGGACAGCGTCGATGCTTTTCCATTGGACCCAAAAGAACAGATGGACAGCGACGATGATGGTATAGGGGACAACAGCGATTTTCTTCCGCATCTAAATAATACGGTCTTTTACGTCCTTCTCCTGTTCGTTCTGATATTTGTGAGTCTGGTCGGGGGAGTGGTTGTCCGATCCCACAAAACAAAAGCCCGGCTCAGTGAGGAGTGGGATTCGTTGGGCGAGTGGCTGGAGGTGAACTACGGTCCTCTTGAGGATATTGGTATTGTGATGCATATTCCAGACAGAGCACACTCCGATAATGATCTAGAGAAGGACGTTTCCCGGCTCCATAAGATGGTGTTGGGCTTTTCAGATAGGCTGGAGGAATATGAAGATGTGAAAGAGGAGTGAAAAGGGGTCAGGACAATCCCTGGGCTGTGCGATGCCGTAAATTATCCAGTCCCTTTCAAAAATCTATACGTTCCTTTGCCTTTTTTCGACAGCCTGAACAACCCGCTCTTTGTTACCTTTGATATGATATCATCTTCTTCCATATGATGGTCGCTGAAGGATAGGATCCCGTTCGGCTTCAATATCCGATGCAGCTCTTCCAGTATCGCATCCGGCTCGCTCAATGTGTGGAACACGTCGTATAAGAGAACCATGTCGAGGCTGTTGTCCGGCAATCCTGTCTTGCGGTCGGAACAGATGGTCTTCACATTGGTCAGTTTCTTTGCTGAAACGATATGTCGGACCCTCTGAACTGCGAGCGGATGTATATCGAGAGCATATATCCTCCCGTCTTTGCCTACCAATTCTGAGATAGGGGGTATATAACT
>DAOVJP010000149.1 GCA_030673205.1 Thermoplasmata archaeon | reverse complement strand
TCCCCCTCTGCACCCATATCCCCCTCTGCACCCATATCCCCCTCTGTCACCAACTCCACCTTTGCCCCATTCACCACCTCTGCACCCTTCCCCTCTTCTCTCTCCCTTCGCTTTTCTTTTCCCCTGCTGCCCCGTAAGATCATGAGCAACACAATGACTGCCCCCAGCAACAACCCCGTTAGAAAGCTCAACGCGGCTGTTATAGTATCTCCTGCCAGCCCAACGCCCTCCGTGCCATCTCCCTTCTTCTCGGCATCTTCCTGTTCATCATCGGCGGAGGGGATGTCCATCTGGACTATGGCCAGATTAGTGGCGTTATCAAAGTCATCTGGAACAATGCATTCGACCAGAAGCATGTGGAGGCCGGGCGTGGCGTTCCACGGTATCTTTATCAGACGATACTCCCCCACCCCCAATATACCACTGGCGTTCCCTATCAGATACCCTGCCCCTATCTCCCCCTCATATATGCTGAGGGAGAAGTTTGCATCATTCTCGCCAGAGTTCAACAGCAGCAGGCTTACATTCATATCCCCGGTATCTGCCCATTCCAGCCCTATCCAATCTCCCTTTACCACCACATCCGGATACAGGGAGAGTACATTGAGCCTCAACGATGTGCTGTTGGTCAACTGGCCAAGAGAGCCGGTTATATTGACATTATACACTCCCGGGCCAGGAGCTACGGACGACATGACAAATCCCCCCTGTGCATCGCTACTTACGGCCAGGTCATCCCCGAAGATGGAAGCGGAGAGGGAGGCGTTGAAGACGACTGTCCCATCTTCGAACATGACCGTTCCCTGGAGCATGAAATCCCTCCCTTCGTATACATCCAACTCGTCCAACACATCCACTACGATATCCGAGTGTCCTATGTCCAGTTTGTAGTTGGGGGTCGTGGCGGGGTTCCCTTCCGAATCAATGGCAGATATATTGTAATATATGCTGCCGTAAGAAAATGGGCCTATGGTGGCGACGAAGCCATCCTTGGTGGTCTCCATGGGAATGGACCATTCCTCCATCTCCGACATATAATGGAGTTGGGCCGGATCGGCAGCGGACAGGTTGAGGTCATCCTCCACGATGACAAGTATGGAGATCATATCTCCCGACAGTGGGCTTATGGGTATCGCCTCGGGAACGCCTATCGTCGGGGGCTCGATATCATTCACTATTATCTGTACGGATGCCTGGTTGTTGGTGAGGTTGCTGTCTTCCGGGGTGACCTGATCCACCACCGATGTTATGGTCTGAGGGCCGCTTTTTGCCATCCAAACGGCTTTCGTGATGTTCATTCCCCCTGCCTCCAAGAATATGTTCTCCGTCTTCAGAATATCTCCCTCCGCCGGATACCCCCTGAATATCCGAACCCTCGTCCACGCATCTGCCGTTCCCACGTTGCGGACCGTGACGTTGATATACACCTTCTCGGCGGTGTCTATGTATTTAGGCCATATATCGATATCCAGAGAGGAGACCATCGGATCTGGCACGGATGCGGGAGGAGGGAGCACTTCAATAGAGGATATGTTATATGTTGTGTGGCCCAGGCCATCATCCGCAGTTATGTTGATAGAATAGTTTCCTGGAGATAGCTCGGCTTCCAGAGAAACGAAAAAAGTGCCATGTGTATCCGTTATCGTTTCGTTCCAAATAGAAGGCGATATCTTCTCTATGGATACATTCACCGCCACATTGGAGGTTAGCGCCTCTGCCAGCTTCACCGTTCCACTCACAGAGAAAGACCCGTTCACATAGACCTCATCGGGCTCGACAGAATATTCTATGGAGAGGATCAATGGGGCCGAGGAAACCGGGAAGGAGCAGGCAGATACCAGTAGAAAAGCCCCCAGAAGGAGGGCGGCACGGCGCGGCTTCATGCCTCCTGCCACGGCATAGCATGTGAAATATCTTGTGGTGGCTTGTGAGAGGAGCGACCGACCGATCTCTCCTTGGCGCTTTCCTGCCCTATGTAGAGGGCGAGGGGTGCGCTTACCACGCTGTTTCCCACTCGTTGGACGGGTCTGCGCTTACCAGCTCGTGGTCCACTCGTTCGGTGGGTCTGCGCTTACCTGGATGAAGTACCCCTTGTCGGCGTCCATGTTGAAGTACGATGTGAACGGTTCTTGGCTGGGCTCATATTTAATCCATCCGCCTGGGGTGTATTTGCGTATCATCAACACGCTGATAGCTGGGTTCTGTGCCACTATCTCCGATGATGCGTTCTTGCAGCCCTCAGGGCCGAAGCCACTATCGGGCCGTATCAGGTTTGTGGGCGGGCTTACGAGGTTGAGACCACTGCCAAGGGTTATGGTCTGCGGCGACTCGAACACCACGCTGCCTACGCGCCATTCGTTCACCGGGTCGGCATCCAGTTGGATGAAGTAGCCCTCCTTGGCGTACATGTTGAAGTACGAGGTGAAAGGCTCCTGGCTGGGCTCATACTTCACCCAACCACCTGGAGTCCACTGCCGTATTATCAACACGTTCACACCCCCGTTCTGTGTCTCTATCTCCAAGGTGGCGTTCTTGCAGCCCTCAGGACCGAAGCCAAGATCAGGACGGATCAGGTCTATGGGCAGGTCCATACCAACGAGGTTCAACCCCGCACCCATGACGAGCATGGATTTGGCGCCCATGCTGCTGTTGGTGCTATCCCCGTCCGCCAGATCGAAGGCACGGACGATATAGTAGTACTCGGTGGTGTCATCCCACGAACCAAACAGATCAAGGGCACTCGTCCCAAGAATGTCTCCCCAACCCGCTGGGACGGTCCACGGCCATGCCGCATTTGGGTCCAGAGAGCGGTAGACGCGATACCGGACAGGATCGACGTTAGCGTTGGTACCCGCCTCCCACGAGACATTCACCCTGGAGCCAACACATGTTACGGTCAAGTTGACAGGAGCCGCGGGCGCTATCCCATCACCCGCCCCACTCTCCAGGAACACCTCGGTCCTGCTCGTGTTCATGTCGACGGTACGAGGATTGACAAGGAATACCGTAGGCCCGTCATCGGCCCGCACGTCAGTGGAGTTTATCAACCACGAATTGTCGTCGTTTATCCTTCTGTCTGTGACAATGGTCCATTTGAGCACGCCAGTGGCATCAGTTGTGCCAACAACGTTATAGCCACCACCATCCTCTTCGATCGACACCGTAGCTCCGTTGATGGGTGCTAGGAGTGTGTCGTAGACCTCAGCGTGGAGATAGTTCCTTAAGAAGAAGGCACCGGAGCCAGTGGAAGGCTGGAACATGCCCACCGCATAGGTGTCGAACGTACAGTTGAGAGAGTAGAAGTAACTGCTCGCATCAACATACAGGAAATTGGCCGTATTCCCCAAGAAACTACAGTTCTCTATACCAAAGTCCATGGCAAATAGCACCTGGGTGGTGAAATTGATCCCCAACACGTTGTCCAAAAGATCATTGTCCCTGAAGACTATGGTGGCGTCGGCCTCCATCCTTATCGCCTCGGTATGATTCTCGAACGTGTTGTTCTCTATGACGAAGTTCGTGGTGCTGGTTATTTCCAATCCGAACACGTTGTCATATATCTGGTTGTCATGCAGAAGGCAACCGGATGTGCTCACATCCACCGCCAAATTCCAGCCATATATCTCGTTGTGGCCCAAGTTCCATCCGTTCGAAGTGTCTATCTCCACCCCAACGTCTCCATTGAGGTTCTATCCGTTAATGGTATTGTATCCCAGGTTCCAACCATTGCTGTTCTCCACCTTGACGCCCTTGCTGTTCAAATTCCACCCTAGGATGGTGTTGCCATTGAGGTTCCAGCCGAGGTTCCAGCCATGGGAGTTATTGGCGTATACTCCTAGGTTCCAGCCGCTTATGGTGGTGCTTCCCAGGTTCCAACCGTTCACATGCTCGAAAACGAAACCTGTGTTCGGATCCCAGCCCTTTGTGGGCGATCCTCCGCTTCCTGTGACGGTGTTGTTCTCTATGGAGATGTTCTCGCAATCTATCAGTATCATTCCATATTCCACGGCGTTGATGATGTTGGATAGGATATGTGCGGGGTTGGCGAGAGCGGAAGCGGAGTTGGTGATGTTGAGGCCGATGTTTGCTTCCACCGTGTTGCCGTCGAGGTTCCAACCAACCGATCCTTGGATGTCTATGCCCACCTCGCAGGCATAGTCTCCTGAGCCTCGTATCTGGTTGTTCAACAACGTAACGTCCGCCGAGGCGCTCAGTGATATACCAACCTGGCTAGATGTTGGGGTTGTTTCTTCGCCGACGGATACTATTGGTTCGGGGTATGAGTATTTTCTCACAAATATGTCGTCCAGGTGCATTTCCAGGCTCTGGTCCCATGGCGGTGCCCATCCTATGAGCACATATTTATCTCCCCATGCTCCGAGATCGAAACTGGTCGCATCCTCCAAGGCGCCATTCCTCCATACCTCCTGCATAGTAGGCGTGTGAACATGCATGACCTTGTGCGACTGCCCCGACACAGGCTGAAGAAGAGAATTAGAGGCCATCTCAACACCACCCACCATCACAGAATGAATATTCTCAACCATCCTATAATAATCATGAATGACAAGGCCGTCATAGTCATTCTCAGCCGTATAGACCATGGCAGGGTTGGCCTCAGGAGTTATCTGAGAGTAGAGAGCATAGTCCTTACCATCGATCAGATAATAAGTATAATGCAAAGCCAAGGAGTCGGGCAACGGACCCGTGCTCACCAAACCACCATTATTAGAGCCACCTGCACCCGCCGTCAGATTTATGTACCCACCCTCGGCGACAGCACTGGCAGACCCCATGGTCACCATATCCCAATACAC
>DAOVJP010000333.1 GCA_030673205.1 Thermoplasmata archaeon | reverse complement strand
GTTCCGGCCTATTTTAATGATAGACAGCGACAGGCCACTAAGGACGCCGGGAAGATAGCGGGTTTGGAGGTGCTGAGGATAATAAACGAGCCCACCGCCTCCACCCTAGCATACGGCGTGGAGAAGGAAGAGGGGGCCAAGATACTGGTGTTCGACCTGGGCGGTGGTACCTTCGACGTGTCCATATTGGATATCGCAGATGGCGTCTTCGAAGTGCTCTCCACCACAGGGGATACACAGCTTGGTGGGGACGACTGGGACCAGCGCATCATGGAGTATCTTATGAAGGAGTTCAAGGACAAGAAAGGCATGGATATCTCCAAGGACCCCATGGCCACCCAGAGGATAAGGGACGCCGCGGAGAAGGCGAAAATAGAACTCTCAGGCATTACTCAGACGCAGATAAACCTCCCTTATATTGCAACCACTGACCAAGGGCCAAAGCACCTGGAATCCTCGCTGAGCCGCGCACGTTTCGAGGAGATGACCAAGGACCTCTTGGACCGCACACGACCGGCCATCAAGCAGGCGTTGTCCGATGCCAAACTGACCACCGACAAGATAGATAGGGTGATATTGGTCGGAGGGTCCACGAGGATGCCAGCGGTGGTGAACGTGGTGAAGGAGTTCTTCGGCAAGGACCCATACAAGAACATCAACCCGGACGAGTGTGTTGCGCTCGGTGCCGCCCTCCAGGCTGGCGTTCTAGCAGGAGAGGTAACGGACATCCTCTTGCTGGATGTGACCAGCCTCAGCCTTGGAGTGGAGACCCTGGGCGGCGTGTTGGACGTAGTGATACCCAGGAACACGACCATACCGACCAAGAAGGCGAAGATATACAGCACCGCCGCGGACCACCAGACCACGGTGGAGATACACGTGCTCCAGGGCGAGAGGAAGATGGTAATGGACAACACCAGCCTCGGCCGTTTCCATCTCATGGGAATACCCCCAGCCCCCCGCGGCATCCCTCAGATAGAGGTGACATTCGACATAGACGCAAATGGCATAGTCAACGTTTCCGCCAAGGACAAGGCCACTGGCAAGGAGCAGAAGATAACGATATCCGCCTCCACTAACCTCTCCCAGGAAGAGATAGAGCGGAAGATAACGGAGGCCGAGGCCCATGCTGAAGAAGATATGAGGAAGAAGGAGATGGCAGAGGCTAGGAACCAGGCCGACGGCCTGATATACACGGCCAAACGCACATTGGAAGAGATGCCCGAAGGCCAGGTGAAAGCAGAGGAAAAAGAGACCATAGAGAAGGCATCCGAGCGACTCCAGCAGGTCATGGACAGCGAGGACATGACCGCCATAAAAGCCGGGGTGGAAGAGCTTTCCAAAGCCCTCTATGCACTGACCACCAGAATATATCAGGAGCAGGCCCAGCAAGGAGATGGGCAGGGGCCAGGTGCAGCCCCGTCTCCGGGTGGACCAGGGCCGGGAGCTGGGCCGGACAAAGGCTCTCCGATGGGAGGGGACGGAAGTGGCTACGAGGACTACAAAGTGGTGGACAACGAAGAGGGATGAAGAGTTGGGAAATTATATAATGTATGATGCATAGGTAGTTGAGTCCCACCGATCGTGGCAAGTGGCATAGGATCGAGTCCGAGCATAGAGCAGTATTGGACGAGTCCGAGTAGAGGATGGAGACAGCACCGTGGCGAAGCGAGATTATTACGAGGTCCTGGGCGTGGACAAAACAGCCTCCTCTGAGGAGGTGAAAAAGGCATATCGCAAGCTGGCCAAGAAATATCATCCAGATGTTAACAAAGATGATCCGGACACAGAGGAGAAATTCAAAGAGGTGTCCGAGGCATACGAGGTTCTGGCGGACCAGGACAAGAAGGCGGCCTATGACCGTTATGGGTTCGCAGGCGTATCGGAGACCTTCGGTTCCCAGGGGTTCCAGTGGGAGAATTTCACGCATTTCAGTGATATATCCGACATATTCGGCGCATTCGGTGGAGGACGGGGAGGAGGCAGCCTGTTCGACGCTCTCTTCGGAGGAGGTGGCAGACGGAATAAGGCCGCGGACGTGCGGTATGATCTCAACATCACTCTCTTAGAGGCTGCTAGAGGAGGGGAGAAAGAGATAGTATACTCCCGTAAGGAGCGCTGCCCCAAATGCAAGGGGACGGGTGCCGCGGAAGGCACCACCCCCAGAACATGCCCAACTTGCAACGGCCAGGGTCAGGTGAAGGAGATGTCCCAGAGAGGATATAGCCAGTTCATACGGGTGGGGCCGTGTCCACAGTGTGGAGGCAGAGGGACCGTGGT
>DAOVJP010000311.1 GCA_030673205.1 Thermoplasmata archaeon | reverse complement strand
TGGTTCTCTCCAAGAGGGCTCTGAACAGGTGGTTTACCTCGGCTGTTGCTGAATGGCAGTCATCGAACACGAGCAGTGGACCCATATCCTTGATGTCGTCGGCAAGGATGGCGGCTGCCTCGTTTATGTCAAGTATCTTGGCGGAGGACACCAGGTCCATCAAACGACCCTTTCCCCCTGAGAGCAGGAACTCGGAAAGGGAGGCGAGGACGGTTCGGGGGGTATCCCAGAGGTGTATCTTCCACCACCAGACCCTTCTATCCCCTAAGCTCTCCTCTATAAGATGGTGGGCGAGGGTGGTCTTCCCAACGCCCGCTATGCCATATATGAAGATCGCCGGGGGATCACTAGCCCCTACGAGACTGGCTATGGTCCCTTCCGTTTCTTCTCTCCCACAATAGTGTCGAAGAGGTGGGAGGGGTGGGACCATCCTCATCGGCCCCTTGGTGAGCGTTTTGAGCCGAATGAGGTCCTCTTCATGCACTGGCCCGTCCTTGCGCATGCCGCTCAGGAGCGATGTTATGGACATGTCTACCTTCTTGGCCAGATCTGCCAGTGTCACTTCCCTCTTCCCCTCCTCCCCGATCACGGGGATCACTATGCTCTCCATCTTTGCGAGTATTCCCTTAGCATCCTCGTATCCCCCTTGGGTAAGGTCATACACCTTTCTACGGCGTTTCTCCCCTTCCACCGGGGCGACCTCTTCCGTGACCAATTCCTTTTTCTTCAAACGGTCCACGGCATAGGGGATGTTGCTCCTCTCCACGGCCAGGGCCCGGGCGATGCCGTTCTGCGCCACCTCCACTGGGTAGGCATATTTGATGTTCCTCTTCCTGTGGTCTAGAAGATGGACGAGTATCCGGTCTTGTACAGTGAACCTTTGCATCTATTGGGGTATTCATCCCCGCATACATAGTTTTTTCTTTTTTGTTTGTACCACCTATATTCTTCCCTCTCCTCCACGTCCTTTCTCCCTCGCCCCCTATTCCCCTCTCCCCCCTAACACATCCTTTTCCACCCCTCTCATTCTTCCTTTCCCCACATGCATCTTTCACATGTGATATCAAACTATAAGTACATCCAAGCATGAATGTAACATATGGTGCATGGAGGAATTGATTCCAACATAGCACCAAGGGGACTGATGGAATGATGGAAGATAGGAACACCTGTTCGTACGCGAAGCTATTAGCTGTCTGTGTCGCTTTTCTTTTCTTGATCCCGGCAGGGACGGCTTTCGGCGAAAACGACAACGCGGGGATGACCATTCCCTCCACCCCCCAGGATATGACCGTCGCCGATGACAAGATGGACCGGGAAGAAGTGTTGGAGGGAAGAGAAGTGGCGGCAAAGAGCCCCCTGCCACTCGGGGCTAGCAACGACATCCTGGTCATCGACGGGAAGGCGGGATCGAACCCATACACGTCCCACGACATAATATGCGATGCACTAGACCTCGCAGGCTATTACGGCCTCTATGATGAGTGGATAGTGAGTGGGAACGGGTCGCCATCTCTATCTGGCTATAGGGTGGTCATCTACCAGGATGGCTATGGAAATCTCCTCGAAAGGAATTGGCAGTCCCAGGCGTTCGAGGATCCAGAGAGGGTCAACGATTTCATGGAGTACCTGGACGCCGGCGGCACCATGTACCTCTGCGGCCAGAACATGGCATCCGGCCTTAATGGGGCAACAGGCCCGGAATTCGCCACCTTCCTGGATGATTACTTGAACCTCTCGTTCGTTGCATTCGACGCAGGCTCCGCAGCGGCCATTGGTATTACCGGCGATCCGATCACCGCCGGATTGAATGAGCCGTTGGCGGAAAATGGAGGACTTCCGCTGGGCACCGACGAGATAGCCGCAGGCGCAAGCGGCCATGAGATATTCCGCGACGGTTCGAACAAGTACATAGGCACGAGATATGACTCGGGCATATTCAAGACCGTGTTCACATCATTCAACTTCTGCCAATACGCGGACAATGACGCAGATAGGGGCGTTCTCGCAGACAATATCGTTACCTGGCTCACCTCCCTCCTCACACATGATGCCCGGACGAACACCCTGGACACTCACCATAACGATACAAACTACTATACCGGCCTTCAGAACATCAAGGCCACGGTGGAGAATCATGGGACGACCGCTGAATCCTTCACCACCCGATGCATCATAACCGAGTTCCAGTCCTCGGCGGAAGAGATCATGCTGGATACGGACTTCGAAGGCAACAACTTTGCTGCTGCCGCACCGGACTGGTCGATCGTTGGCGGCACCACTAGTTGGATATGGACAAAGACGACTGGATATTGTAGGGTCGATGGAGATACTGACTATGTTTACGAATATCTTTACTCTCCACACCTTAATTTTTTCGGAAAAGCAGGGGTGACAAACCTCGAGTTCTGGCACGATTTCCAATGGTGGACCAGTTGCCCGGGGTGGGTTGAGATCAGCACGGACGGGGGCGACGCAGGCGGCACCTGGCC
>DAOVJP010000420.1 GCA_030673205.1 Thermoplasmata archaeon | reverse complement strand
AGGTCAAAGTTGAGTGAGGCCCGCGGCTTGACATAGCTATGTCAAACTTGGGCTGGAACACCGACGACACCATACACATCCAAACACCCGAAGGAACGACCGTCGCAACGATATCGCCTGCAGGACCACAAGGTTTGTAAGGCGGAGAGAATTCTTCGGGAAAGGAAAAGGTCGTCAAGGCCCAGCACAAGCATTGCGGGGAACCTTCCCGGAATGCCTCAATAGGCAAAGGTGAATGATGCCTCCCCCCCCCAATACACCAAGGTGAAAGCAACTTGACACAAGACAGCCCCATGACCCACGTATTCTCGGTTCCAAAGGAAAAGGCTCAGGAGGCCCGGTTGGCCCTGGAAGAGCGGATGCTGGTGGACCGGCATCTGAAGATAGCTGAGGAGGGTGGGAGGGTGTTGATCCCATTGTTGGGAACGCCGGAGAAAGACCTGCTGGATGCTTTCAATGCCATACTTGTGGAGGCGGATATGGCCTTTAGGGAACGGCCCCTGCCACCCATGGAAATGATAAGGAAGATGGCGAGGAAGTGGACCCCCTCCATATCCGTCTCGCTTCTTCCGGAGAAATGGGAGTTGTTGGGTGATGTGCTCTGTCTGCGCCTCCCTCCGGGGCTGTCCCCAAAGGAAGAAGAGGGTTTAGCAAAGGCATACGCCGAGGTCCTCGGAGCCCGGTCCGTGGTGGACTACGGGCCCATAGGAGGGCAGTTCCGAGAGCCAACGGCCCGTTCGGTATGGGGAGAGGGAACGGTCACAACACACCTGGAGAACGGGGTCCGCTACAAACTGGACGCCCTTCGCATCATGTTCTCCAGCGGGAACATCGACGAACGCATACGGATGGCCAAGATACCCATGGATGGGGAGAGGGTGGTGGACATGTTCGCGGGCATAGGCTATTTCACCCTCCCGGTGGCGCTCTACTCCTGCCCGCGCTTGGTGGATGCCTACGAGATCAACCCCCTAGCATACAGGTTCCTGAAAGAGAACGTGGCGCTGAACGGCGTGGAGGGCAAGGTAAGGGTGCATAACGAGGACAACAGAAAGTGTCCGGAGGGAAAAGCGGACCGGGTGCTCATGGGTTACATAGGCACCACCCACCTGTTCCTTGACAAGGCCGTTTCCATACTGAAGAACGAAGGAGGTTGGCTCCATTACCATGAGACATGCCCGGAGGAGTTGATACCTGAACGGCCAGTTGGAAGGCTGAAGGAAGCGGCCAACGTTCGGGGCTGGAGCCTTCTGGAGCACAATGTCCACATGATCAAATCCTATGCGCCTGGCATAGTACATTTGGTGGTGGATGCCAGGGTTGGGTAGCCCCTAGCGGCCGTGTTATGCGATATTCTCCCCGCTGCCACTTGCCTGAGCAACGGCCTCCAACGCCTCCCCGTATTCGCCATCTTTGCACTCCAGTAGGCGGGACGCAAACTCGCGGAGGTATTGGGCGAACTCCCTTTCGTGGTCGGAGTATTTCCAGCCCGCTCCGCTATCTTCGTCCACCGCCATAAGGAATGCGTAGGCGAGGCTCTTCACCCGGGTATCCGCTATCTTAGCATTCCTTATGTGGGATATCATCCCCTT
>DAOVJP010000041.1 GCA_030673205.1 Thermoplasmata archaeon | reverse complement strand
TGTCCACGTAGTGTGTGTCCCCGGCGGCGGCGAACACGTCCGCGGTCTGGTGTATGAGACCCTCGGTGGTGTTGCCCCACCGGACCGCCCATCCATTCCACTCATCCCCCGTGGTCCATGAGACGGCGAACGTGTAATCAGTCACATTCGTTATCTCCACGTTTCTGGGTGCGTTGCCCGGAGGGGACAGAGGTATGGGCGGGGAGCGGAACTTCTGCAGGTCGGAATGGCCCAGGTCCATCGTAGAGATAGAGGCCGATAGCGAAAGCCCTTGCTTGGTGATCTCCCCCGACAGCGTCGTGAGCGAAAGCCCTTGTTTGGTGATCTGCGTTCTGCCGTCCTTCACGGAGGGCGATATGAACTGGGGATCGCTCCCGGCCCCCAGTATAGCCACTGGTCCCTTCCAGTCAGCATAGGTTGGGCTTGGGCTCAGAGTGTTGCCTCCATCGAGCCTATAATACAGCTGTTGGCCGCCCCACACGTTGGTTATGGGCTCGCCGTCGGCTGTCTTGGCGTTCCCCAGGTTGAGGGAGAAGACGCCAGTGACATCTGCCGTGTATGTGGAGAGCAAGAGCGAGGTCTGAGTCCCGTCCTCCACATAGGCGTAGACGATGGAATTTGGGGTTGCGGTCCCATTGCATACTATATACGAGCTGCCCAGTGAGGCCACGGGGAGCGTGGTGGCGCTGAACAGGCTGCCGTCGTTATCGTAGCTGGTGTCGTCTCCCATGGTTATGTTGAACATGTATACTGTGGATGGGGCGAGACCGGCGAAAGAGGCCGAGAAGGCCCGGTTGGAACCAGTGATCTCGGAAGGATAGTATCCGAGGTTCATTCCTCCCTCTGTCCACAATGTCACTCCGCTGTCTCCTGTCCTTTCGGTGTTGGAGGACCAGGACACGGTGAAACCGGAGGGGGCGAGGTTGGTCACGTGGTGCATCTTGGTGTCGTTCAGATGATCCACCATGGAATCGTCCCTTGTCTCTTCCCAATCCTGAATATAGAACAAAGCGCGTATCCCTTCCCATCCAGGTTCGGGGGTTACATCTAGGATGGTGGCGGAGAGCATGGTCTCCATACTGGTATCGTCGTTGGCGGCATCGAGGTTCACGGCCGCTCCCCACATGTTGGTATCTATATCGTATATGCTGTATGTGGAAGAAACGATCTCGTGGTCCACACCCTTTATGGTGATGACACAGTCCGCGCCTATGGTGTACCCGGGCTCCTGATATCCCGTGGATCCGTCCATGTCGCTGTCGATCAGGATGTATATGACATCTTCGCCGGGGCCGCCGACTACGACGGGATAACCGCCTGCGGCGACTATCGTTATCGTATACCATCCATCGTACCAGTCCGTCTGGTTCGTGCCGCCGGGCCCATCAGCCCATATATAATATTCCACCACGCCGCCACTCTGGCCGTCCATGGTGCCTTGATACAATCCGCCTCCCATATCCGAGAGGGTGATGAATAGGTTACCAGTGTCATCGGTCTCATTCTTGTAATATATCCTGACGGCGAAGGCGTTGGTGGTCAGTGCCTGGAACTGTATGGTCGTCCCTGCATAGGCCGTATCCAGCGTCTGGTCGTCGATTGTGGGCAGTCCAACATTTTCTATGACCAAAGACCCGGAGTCCTGTCCGGTATCGGAGGTGTTATCGGTGACTTCCACAGTGTAGTCGTAGCTGGCTGGGGTGTTCTCTGTGAAGTTCCACCAGAACCAGGCGTCGCCTGTGCCCAAACCGCTGGAAGAGTCAAATACTGCGGGCCATGCTCCTGGTTTGTCGCTGAGCGTCGCGGCGGTTATGGTGCCGTCGGAATCTGTTGCATGTGCCTCTAATACCACCGCGCCTGCGCTTTGCGGGCTCGTGGTGGTGATGGTCACACTGGGCGGAGTGTTGGTCCATGGTGGTGGTGCTGGGCCGCCTCCGGCGTTGAATGTCACGCTTCCGGTCACCTGGCCCCAGTTGCCGGCCTGATCCGTAGCGGATATGGTATAGGCATGGGTGACACCGGAGTATGCGCCGCCGGTGTGTATCCACCATCCCCCTCCCATGTTTGTGTCCATCGTCGTGTTACCCTCTGCCGCGAAGTCTATGTACACATCAGATAGTGGTGGGGTTGTAACTCCATCGACGTTGTCCCAGATGGTTATCGAGAACGTTGCGGCGACGCCGTTCGTCTGGAACTGGGAGCTGCTGTCCGTTATCACTGGTGGTATGGAGTCGCCTATGTCTATCACCCCTGTCACCTCGACCCACTGGTCCCTTGCATCACGGGCGGATATAGTGTAGTCTATCACATCCCCGTCGCTGAATGTGCCAGGAGGCGTGTATTCGTAATCGTTCCCTCCTACATGGTGCATGGTGACGTTCGTGGCTGGACCTAGGTTCACTGAGTACTCGACCTTTGCCTCTGCCACCCCATTATCGTCGGTGATGGTGGCGTTGAACGTGACCTGCGCACCGGGCAGGTACTCGCCAGGGGTGTTGTCCGTGATGCTGGGCGGGCCATCCACCATTTCCACGGGTATGGCCTGGGGGAGGTTCCAGGGTATCTTGGCCCCAGAGACCATTCCTCCCTCCACGTCGATATAGAATCCTATGTTCGTGTAATCCGTGGTAGCCACCTTGAATCCTGTGATGTTCACGTTGGGGTTTGCGATGCCTTCCGCATCCTCATCCTCTATTATGCTCTCCCAGTCACCGAACAGCCCATCCACAGCGATGTTTGTGCTGTGGTTGCCGATGTACACGCCAGGCATCTCGTATGTGCACAGGCTTGTTATGGATCCGGCTGCGGTGGCGTCTGTGACCTTTAGTCTCAGTGCGCTGCCCTTGGTCGCAGTGCCGCTGATGTTCACAGTTATGTCCACGGCCTTCGGGGTGTCCTGGGCCAGTGCTATACCTCCGGGTATGGTCAGGGTCACGGACCCGCCTACGGGTGTGCCAGATGTTTAGATGGCGGCGCCATCGGTGCTGGTTATGTCAGTAACATCGCTATTGGGCACGGTGGAGCTCTCATCGATCTCTATGGTTATGTCGCTGAGGACGAGCGCCCCTCCCCTAGCCACTAGGTCGAGTTGGATTATGGGGGCGTATGTGGCGCCCTGCGGTATGGATATGGTCCTCAACAGATGGTCATTCTGCACCACTTGTAGCGTGTTCTGGGTGCTTTTCGAGAGCACGTAGTCGGAGAAGTCCATTGCGCCGGACTCGTTCGTCGAGAGGAAGAAGCTGAGTATGTCCGCTCCCTCGGTATCCGGTCCAAAGAGATCGGTCTTGTCCACGAACATCTTCACCACGTTGCTGTCTATGGTGGTGTTCACCGGTGCGATCGTGGGTGTCCAGGCCCAGTCCGTTCCCGCTCCTGTGTAGGTGTAGAGGACCGCTTCCTGTATCGTCTTTTCCTTACCGACTATCTCTATCATCCTGTCCACATATACTGGGTCCACGAGATATCCCGTGCCCATCCCATCCTTCATGTCCGGGTCTATACGATACCCACTGGCTGAGCCGTTGATGTCGAAGAACATGCATACGGAGCCGTTCTCGGAAAAGTCGAAGGCATCTGCGGATTGCATCTCCACCCAACCATAGTACCCATCCACTAGAGGCTCGTACCACGAGCGGACCTGGGTGATGTCGATCCCGTCCTCCACATCCACTTCGTCCTGCCTATCGGGGTACCATTGGGAGGAGCCTACCGGGAAGTTGCTCTCTAATTCAAAGTCGCCGAGGTCCGGGTATGCCCCATAGTTGGACATGCCGACCCAGTTCTCGGTCTCGTTCCATGTTACAAGCGGATAGAGATGGACACCATCGTTGGCGCCGTTGATGCGGACGCGTATAATGTCGAGGAGACCAGCGGTGTAGCCCTCTATGTTGTTGTTGAGATCGAACTGGAAGTCACCTAGGGCGTCGGTATATGTTGCCAATGGCCCTCGGATGGCGCCGTCGTCCATCTCCAGATAGACCAGTGCGTCAGCCACCGGGCTCCCGCCTTTCATGGCCCTTCCTGTGATGACCTCTGGTAGATCGGCATTGATGACTATATCCGGAACCGCTTCCATCGATTGGGAGTCATCAAGGATCGTATAGGTGGTGGTCGTGCTTCCCATAGCTCCGCCCTCTACCACTATGATGATATCATGTCCCGTGGTTGGGGTGTACCAGTCCGTCTCATTCCTCATGTTGGGCAGAGTGAGAACGTAATGACCCGCGGGGTCTGGCAAAGAGCTCGCCCGGGAAGACATCGGTCCGTGGTCGCCATAGGAGGCGTATACCATTACGCCGCCGACGCCCACAGCGCCGTCTGTCACCTGACCATAGAGCATGAACGGATCAGGGGCCATTGACATTATCGTTGAGCGGGTCTGGATGTTCTCCACTGCGCCGGTGTATCCTGGCGACTCCATCTGAACATAATATGCGGTGTTGGGTTCGAGGCTTGGGATCGTGATGGAGTGTATGAGCGTCGGGGTCACATCGTTCACAGACAACAATGGTGGGTCCGTCAGGCCGTACCACACTTTGCTAGAGGTTGGAGTAGATGTTCTCCAATTCACGGTAACGGCCGAATCCTCGACGTCCGTGAGCCAACCGCTGCCCTGTATGGCTACGGTGTACGGGCTTCCCTCATCATCATACATGGTGCCTCCCGAGTATATCACATAATATATTGTCGTCTGGGTGGTGAGGGCGTTCAGAGAACAATAGTGCGTCCTGCTGTCTCCGATAATGTCATCATCCGCCTTGTGCCGCAGGTCGGTCTCGCTGATGCCCCACATGACGAATCCGCTGGCAAGGCCTTCGGTGGTCCATGATATAGTGGGGCCCCACATGTTGTTGGAGACCATTATGTCCTGCGGGACGGTGCTGTAACCCCTGGTCCCTCTGGTGGCCACGTTGAATGCCGTGTCGCCCGGATCCTCCCAGCCGCCATCGAACAACTCGCCGTCGCCCCATCCCTGCATATGGAAATAGACCTGTGGGGTTGCGCTATATATGATAGAGTTCAGACTTATCTCCCCCTCGAACTCGGAGTCGGCGGAGACGCCGTTGTACATGCTGGTCTGGGCCGTCCAACTCCACGTCTGTGGGTTCTGCCCATCGAAGTGCCAGAGGGTCCTGTCTATGACAGTGTTGTATCTTCCCTGGGCCTTCAACATGTAGTCCGCGTGGAAGCCTGCGATCCCTGTTATCGCGTATCCTTCGTTGGGTTGGGTGTCCAAGAATATGTAGAGCGTGTCTGCGGCCAGAGTCGGTATGTGCGGCTCCACAGGCCCTGGCACGGGTGTAGCGAATGTGCGGTCCGATGATGGCGAGCTGCCATCCGAGTCTATCGCTACCACCTGGAAGTGGTATGTGGTCCCGGGGTTGAGGCCGGTGATCGATACGCTATGTAACCAGGACTCGTTCTCCGACTGGATCGTGCTCCCATAGGCACTCGTTCCTCCGTATTCCACCCTACCGGTGCTCCTCTCCGAGGTGACCCACGATATGATGGCGGTGGTCTCGGACGTTGCGCGCCCCGTGGGCGGGGTGACAAATGTGACGGCCTCGCCAATGGAGACGGTCTGGGCGGAGATCTGGCTCGACTGGATGCTCTCTATGCCCTCGGATGATTCCACGGTAAAGGAATATGGTGTTCCGGGGGTTAGGTCGCTGATGGATACCATGTGGGTGAGCCCACCAGTCGCATCGTATGTGGAGCCGCTCATGCGAACGATATTGTTCGCCGTCGGCTTGTTGGTCTTCCATATGATATTCAGCTCAGTCTCCGAGGGGAACACAGTAGGCTCTCCCAGGAACTGCAAAAGGGTGGGTCCCACATCTCCTGCTATTGATGGACGGGCAGGGGAGTCGGCGCCCTGGAAGAATATGCCTTCGACGGACGCATAGAACGCGATCTGATCCTCATTGATGTCCATGAAGGATGAATAGTCCACCAGGTTTATTCCCGCCTCTTGCATATCCAGTTGGTTATCGCCGATCCGGGGGACCGATGCCCAGTCATCGAACAGGCCATGTATCTGGATGCCAGTTCCGGAATATCCGCCGATATAAGCTCGGGGAATGCTCTGGCGCTCCACGAGGAAGCTGCCGGCGCTGGATCCCATCGAGACCATGTTCAAAGACAGGGCGTTGCCTATCTGGGCCCCTGATTCCACGCTGGCCGCTACGTACACGGTGGTGCTGCCGCCATCCGCCATGGAAACGTCGGTCAAACCCAGGTTCCATCCAAGATTCCATCCAAGATTCCATCCTGCGGAGCTGCTTACAGGTGTACTCAGCGCCTCGTCGGAGAACGCGGTAAGTGTGACCAGACTCCCTATATCGGGGGTGGAGCCCTCTGCAGGCTCGATGTGTAGTTCGGTGACGGCCACACTTCCGCCGTATGCGCTCAGGTCCACAGCCATGAATACATGGTCTTGCCCATCAGCGCTCAAAGAAGAGGTGCCTGCCAATCTCTGGACGGCGGTCACCGCCGGGGATTCCAGAGAGAATGCAGTGTCGGAATAGTCGGTCCTCAATGCAAGGTCCACTACCTGAATGAGCACACGCGGGGTCTCTCCTGCAGCTATGTTCAGCAGAGGAAGAGGTATCTGTGTCTCCACAGCGCTGTTCCCTATGGCGGTCGATCCAACAGTTATCGATGTGGTATTGCCCCAATCGCCACCAACGACGCCTTCGTAATGCCTTACCGATGTGCCAGCCAGGTTTCCATTGGCTCCGTCTATGACAATCACAGTCTCGGCACCTAGGCCGTGTATGTTATATCCTGTAGATTCATCTTGATCAGAGTCGATGCACACCAGTATCGTACTGGCATCATCGTCGTCAACATTCTCATTGGGTCCCATGAACGGGATGCCCTCGAACTCCATATATATTGAGAATAGATTTTCACTCTCGTTGACCTTGTACCGTAGAAGGTTGATATGTTGGTTCTCGGTCTGATCCCCGCTGGAATCGGTCCATGCAAGGGTGTCCGCCCAATCGTCCATGTCTCCATCTATTACAATGAGGTTCTTCACTGAAACCTCTTCCACAGGCAGGTTGAAGAACATGGTGGTTATGCTGCCACTGAGCATCACAAGGGCCACCAGGGCTATGACGATGAACATCTCCTTTCCCTTGCCCTTTTCTTCGTACATCGTCCGTCGGGCCTCTTTCTCGAACCTAGCTCCGTTCGTAAGGCCGTTGCCGTTCGTAAGGCCTCCCCGGCCATTCGTCAAGCCGCTGCCATTCGTCAAGCCGCTGCCATTCGTCAAGCCGCTGCCATTCGTAAGACCACTACCATTCGTCAAGCCGTTGCCGTTAGTAAGACCATTACCATTCGTAAGACCATTACCATTCGTAAGCCCGTTGGCGGAGGAGACGCCAACCACGGCCTCTGGGAGGAGGGTCACGGGAGCAGTATAGTCTTCTTCCTCGTATTCTTCCTCATCGTCTTCGAACTCGACACCACAGTGAGAGCACGAGGTGCTATCCTCTGCGATGATACCACCACACTCAGGGCACTCGAAAAGTTCGACGTCACAGGATGGGCAGGCCGCATCGTCCGGTCCGATGATACCGCCACAGCTAGGACAGGTGAGCGTGTCGCCCTCTTCCTTCTCGACAAGATCATCTTCGGATAATTCGAACTCCTCTGTGAGGTCCGCGCTCGTAGGCATGATCGGCTCATCAGAGCCTATAGCCTCGTCCGGGCCCATTGCCTCTTTCTCCGAGATATCCTCGGCGCTTTCGCTGGTCGTTTCCTCGCCGAAGAACTCCTCATCGCTGGGAACATCTTCGATCTGCCCTTCTTCCATATCGATTAGAAGGGATGCTCCACAGATGGAACATACCACTTCATCCTCGTCCACTTCTGCGCCACAGTTCGGGCACAATGTTCTAGCACTCATGCTAACTCACGCTCCTCTATATTCATAGTTGTTCAACCCTCGATCCGGGGTCTCGGTAACTAGTAGGTCACCTCAGTGGCGCTACAGACCGCCATCCAATATCCTAGTTGGTCATCAAGGGTCCAGGTCTCAGTGACAAGATCCGGAATACCATCGTTTGCCGTTCCCGCAGGTATTCCACCATCAAGCTGTATCGCAGGGTCAGAATAGGCCTGTGCGCCGCCATCCCAACTGTAGATGAAGCCACGGGCTCCCAACCAGAAACTGTCCGCGGTGAGGTTCATCCACACCTCCACCTGGGGAGTGGTGCTATTGAACCATCCCACGAGGTTGTATGTCTGACCAGCGCCGCCGGAATTGAACAACGGCGTGGTCAAGAGACCATCAGCCATTCCGTCGCCCAGAGGCCCATCGCCCTGTCCAGGTACTGCATCCCATATCTCGTAATCTCCACGGTTAAGACCCCATATGTCTATGCTCACGGGGCCCGTGCCGATCTCAATGTACAACCAGTATCCATAGTGCACCAATATGTCGAAATTATCAGCTATGCTCCCTGTGTACGACTGGTAATTGGCACCATCCCAATATACGATAGCCACACATATGTCCGAACCTGCTGCGAGGGAGATGTTGTCCTTGATCCACTTGGCCGTTAGGTTAACAGTGGTGTTGAACCGGTCTATGGAGAACAGGTTCCACTTCTCCACGAAGGTCAATGTGCTTATGGTGTCGGAGGCTACTCCAGTATTCCATGTCGCGGTGTCGGTGAAGGTCTGTGCGGCTCCAGCAACGTTCAACGGATCGAAGTATTCGACATACACGGTGTTGCCATCGGTAACATAGATGTCTCCGTCTCCTAGGTTGAGTGCGGCGTTGTGGGTTATGCTTCCCTGGAATATGCCAGCTGCACCCTCAGTAAGGACGATGGATTCACCGTTACCGGTTCCCGCAGCACCCTC
>DAOVJP010000414.1 GCA_030673205.1 Thermoplasmata archaeon | reverse complement strand
CGAACATTAGTGATGCTATAATAGACCAACAACAAAGCATATTAAGCCGCAGGTATCATCCCGCGCCCATGGAACGACCCCCCAGTTCGCTTTATCTGGAATGCCCCGAGTGCGGGGAAGAGACGCGGCACAAGGTCCATAGGGGACGCTTTGAAGGGAAGAAGAAGAGGGTTCTGCGAATGGTGGTGGAATGCTCTGTCTGCGGCTCCAAGAGGGAAGAGGAGATGCGGCAGGAGAAGGATAGGGAGGTGCGGCTGATGATCAGCGATGGCCAGAGCACCGAACACATCTCCATGTGGTTGGCCGAGAACGAACGCCTTGTTCTTGGAGATGAGCTCTTCATGGAGAATGGTCTCAGGACCATAATATCCGCCATAGATGTGGGATTGCAGCGGCCAACATCGGCGAGGGTCGCGGACATAGACACTTTGTGGGTGGCAACGAGAGAGGATGTAGATGTCAAGATCTCCATACACAAGGGGACCACGACGCTGTCCAAGACGCTCGTTCTCCATTACGATGAAGAGCTCACGGTAGGAGATGTGGTGGAAGTGGACGACAGAATGATGGACATATACAAGATAAAGACCACCGATAAGATATTGAACAAGGGGACCGCGAGGGCGGACGACATTGTCAGAGTATATGTCAAAAGGGTGTTCAAGAGGGGAAAATAATGGGCCGTGACTCACCGGAACAGAGCGACCTCCGCCGCGCCATGGTGGAGGGGCTCAAGCTCCGACGCGTCCTATCCTCTCCCATTGTAGAAGAGGCTCTCTTGTCCGTGCCCAGACATCTTTTCGTCCCCTTATCCTTGAAGGATTCGGCATATCAGGACACGCCCTTGCCCATAGGGAACGAACAGACCATATCCGCCCCACACATGGTGTCCATAATGGTGGAGGCCTCTGGTCTCCGACCTGGACACAAGGTGTTGGAGATAGGCGCCGGCTCCGGATATCAGGCGGCCGTGATGGCCCACGTGGCGGGTGAAGAGGGGCACATATACACCATGGAGCGATTACCGGGGCTGATGGAGAGGGCCAGGGCCAATTTGGAGGCGGCGGGACTTGAAAAGAGGGTAACGGTCCTATTGGGTGATGGAAGCCTCGGCCTCCCGGAACACCAGCCCTATGACCGGATATTCGTCACCTGTGGAGCACCAAAGCTCCCTCCACCGCTGTTCGAGCAGCTGGCTGAAGGAGGAATGCTGCTGATACCGGAGGGCGGATTGAGATTCCAGACCCTCATGGAATACCGGAAGAAGAAGGGCAAGATGCTCAAGAAGAGTAGGGAGGACGTGATGTTCGTACCTCTCATAGGAGAGCATGGGTTCTGAGCTATGGTCCAGCTATGCATTATACGGTACATCCTTACACGCGCATAGGGCAATATCTTTTATTCCCCCTCGGCCTATCCCTCTCCATGTCCATAAAGAAGAAGCTCGACGCCAAGACCAAGGACTGTCCCCGTTGTTGGGTGACGATGGAAAAGGAACGATTGGAGGTGTTCGGCCCCGATATAGAGGTGGACCGATGCCCCCAATGCCAAGGCGTGTGGTTCGACCCCGGAGAACTGTCCAGGGCTGTAGGGAAGAAGGTTGGAGATTATCTCACCAAACACATAGGGACCAGATCGGAGAGCCAATTGGTCT
>DAOVJP010000192.1 GCA_030673205.1 Thermoplasmata archaeon | reverse complement strand
TCCCCTTTTTTCAGGCCGCAGAGGGCGTGGCTGGCCTCTCCGACGTCGTGCACCGTGAACGCGTTCGTAGGGCCGATGAGGGAATAGCCCATGGGGACCTCGTCCACTCCGGGCAGCCAGACCATGAAGAACTGGCCGGGATGGGCCGGGGTGGTTGTGTGAACTTCAAAGGATATGGTTGTGTGAGATGGCGTTTCTTTTTTCACATCGGCCACCTCCACTATCTTCCTGGGGGCTATTGGCTCGTGGCTCATTGTCCTCTCTCCCCGTCGATCCGGCGACCACAGTCGCCTGCCCCTTCGTGTGCGGCCCCCACCGCTTCTTCCACATTGGCATAACCCAGTCTCTCCAGTTCCACCTCCAACTCCTTGGCCACCATGCCGCATGCCCCTGGCCCACGGTATAGTATGGCGGTCCCCACCTGGACCAGGCTGGCCCCTGCCATGATGTATTCCAAGGCATCCCTTCCGGACCCTATCCCCCCTACGCCTATGATCGGCAGTTCGGTATGCTGGTACAGCTCGTAGACCACCCGCAGTCCCACGGGTTTTATGGCTAGTCCGCTCAGCCCTCCGGTCATATTCCCCAGCACGGGGCTTCTGGCCTCCACGTCTATCGCCATCCCCCGGAGGGTGTTTATGACCACTATGCCGTCCGCCCCTCCGTCCTCCGCGGCCTGCGCCATGCCCTCCAAGTCGTTCACGTGGGGGCTGAGCTTGGGAAAAATAGGTAGGGCAGAAGAGGCTTTGGCCGCCTTCATTATATCACGGACCATGAGCGGGTCCTGGCCCATTTCGAGGCCCAGTCCCTTGGCGTGGGGGCAACTGAGGTTGAGCTCTATCCCATCCGCCCCCGCGTCCTTGGCCATGCGGGCGAGGATGGCGAAATCCTCCGGGTTCGCGCCGAAGATACTGGCTATGACCGGTGTACCCCTCTTCTCTCCTTCTCGCTTGGCTTCTCTTATCTCGTCCGCGTAGGCGGCCATGCCGGGGTTGGGGAGCCCCATGGCGTTCAACAGCCCTCCCTGCACCTCCACCACTGTTGGGTTCGGGTGCCCTAGCCTGGGCTCCAGTCCTATGGATTTGGTCACAACGCCCCCTGCGCCTTCCCGTATCACCCTGGCCATGGAGGCCCCAGTCTCGTCCAGGATGCCAGATGCCAACATTACGGGGTTGGGAAATCCCATACCCGCTACCGTGGTCGAGAGATCGGTCATCGGGCTGGGAGTGCGGGGGGCGGTATTAATGCTTTTTGCACACAACTAAGCCTACTTATCCTACTTTTACTACTTATTTGATGTCTGGAACACTCGTCCAGGCGAAAATGGTTCAGAACGGGGAGGGCACTATGGCCTTATCGAATACCTCTATGAACAATGCGTTCAAAACGTACACGACGCTCACCGCCAGGAGCGATATCCAGATGCTCTTCTCCCACGACTCCCTGCTTATGATGGGCTCCACTAGAATGGACCGAACGGCGTACAATATTATCACGAAGGCCAGCATGGTACTCACCGGCCCCAGTACATCGGGGGTTATGCTCTGGAAGAACGGGGCAACGACTATTATTATCAGCGCGGCCAGTATCAGCCGGAACAGGTAAGAGAACTCGAAGAAATCCTCCCCCGTGAAGATGCGCACCGCCGCGAACAGGATGATGACCATCACCATCAGCCCTACGAGGAAGACCAACCAATGCTCCATGCAGGAGAGAACGCCGAGGGGATAGATGAAGCTTTCGACCCCCCCCCTCCACATCCTATCTACCCACCCCACATACCAAGCCCATACCCTATCTGCTGCACACACGCCGCAACCTTTTTCTCCTCCGAACACCTATTCTCATACGGAGCAAAAATGCACTTGATATACCACGAATCCTTTGTAGAACACGAACAGTGGCCAGGACATCCTGAGCGGCCCGAGCGGCTGATGGCCATAAAAGAGGCTTTGGAAGCCCATGGGCTGTGGAAAGGACCGGTCCCTATCGAGCCCGTGCCGCGGGAATTACTGGCACACATCCACCAGCCATCATATATCGAGAGGTTGAAGAACACTGGTCCGGGGTTTTTGGACGCCGACACCGCCTGGGCAGACAGCACCTTCGACACGGCGATGCGAGCCCTCGGAGGAGCCTACACGGGCGTCAGGAAGACCCTCACCACCGGCCAGCCCTCCCTATGCCTACTGCGGCCTCCTGGTCACCATGCAGGGCCGGACTATTTCGGCGGCTTCTGTTATTTCAACAACGCGGCCCTCGCCGCGGAGACGGCCCGCCATGAAGGCGTGGAACGAGTGGCCATCGTGGACATAGACGTGCACCACGGCAACGGCACGAGGGATATCATGGCCGCACGGAGGGACATATTGTATCTATCAACCCACCAGTGGGGAATATATCCGGGCACCGGGCCGAATGACGACGTTGGAGAAGATGAGGGAGAGGGATACACGGTCAATCTGGCCCTGCCATCCGGCTCCGGCGACTCAACATACTCCGATGCCTTCGACAAGGTGGCGGAGCCCATACTTGATGACCATAAACCCGGCTTTATCGTTGTGAGCATCGGCATGGACGCCCATTACATGGACCCACTGGCCACCCTCTCCCTCTCCACCCCCGGATACCTGTCACTGTGCCAGCGGCTCGTTGACATGGCGAAGGAACGCTGTAGCGGGAAGATAGTTTTCGTCCTGGAAGGGGGATACGACCTCGGCGCCCTGGGGGACGTGGGAGTGGGACTCGCTGCCATGCTCTCTGAAAAGGAGATGCCTTCGGTCAAATATGATATGATAAGGGATGACAGCGTCAGAGGCGCGGATGGGGTTGCTTCCACCATCCATGCGCAGAAGGAATATTGGAGCCTTTGAAGGGCCGCGGCTCGTTTCTCTGTGGCCTCTACCACTCTTGGTCGCCACTACTCTTGGCCGTTGTCCCTCTTCCTGCCCTTCTTCTTCGTCCTCTCCCTCTCACGCCTGGCAACCTTCTCCAGCTCGTCCAGGGCATCGCTCACGACACCGAAGAAATTCCATTCCGAGGAGTGGGCGTAGAACACCGTCTTCTTGGTGTTCAACCTCATGTGGACGCTATATTTGTGTTCGCCTCCCTCGGCGTTGTGCTCGGTGAAATGCAGCAGCAGCGTCTGGGGGCTCCAGAGCTTAGCGATCTTACGCATGCTCTTTTCCACCATCTCGTAGACCGCGTCGTACACGTCCGGGTCCACATGTTCCAGCCCGCTGAGCTGTACGAAAACGCCTTCCCTGTCCTTCAGACTGACCACAAGCTCCAGCAGATCTTCTTCCGTAACCACTCCTTTGAGCTTGCCATCCTCTCCTATGAGCACGGAGGGGATGTTCTTGTCATACATCAACTGGACGGCCCTGGACACCGGCATGTCCTCCGTGACGACCACCGGGGCGCGCATGAGACTGGAGACCACTACATCCAGGGTCTCGCTCTTTCCCACCTTGTCCCCACGGGTCTCTTTGTGCCGCTTCGTGTGTAGGTTCACCAGTTCTCTGCGTCCCAGGACGCCGGCTATCCTATCCTGCCGGTCCAGCACAGGGACGAAACGCTCGTCCATCTCCTTCATGAGGGCCATGGCCTTGGTTATCTTGTCCGTTTCCGACACAGTCTTCGGGTCGGGCGTCATGATGGCTCCGATGCCCAGGTCCATGACCTCTCTGGATACCAGGAGGCTCTTTGCCACATCACGTCTGGACACCACGCCGGTTATCTTGCCGCGTTTGGTCACGGGCAGTGTCCTAGCATCGGTGTACAACAGTTTTTCGGACACATCCACCACCGCCTCGGTCTCGGTTATCTGGGGGGCGGGGGACATGATATGTCCTATCCTGGTGCCCATGGCGAGCCTCTTTCTCTTCATGAACAGATC
>DAOVJP010000062.1 GCA_030673205.1 Thermoplasmata archaeon | reverse complement strand
TTCTTCCTGGCTGTAGTCTTTGTCGCCGAACATGTGGAAACCTGTGATTCCTTTTCTGTTCAATCTGGAGTTGTGTCCTGTCCAGTGGATTGTTTCGTGGAATCTGGTGCTGTAATAATCCTCAGTAGAAAAGAAGAACTTCTGCTCAGGCAATACTATCTCATCTCTTATTGGGCTGTAGAAGGCCCTGTAGCCCTCGTGTTTTACAAGGGGAGGGTGTTGCATATGGTCTAGTATGTCTTCAGTTCTCTTGATTGGTGTGGTGTCGGTCAAAGGCATCATCTCTTGTTCTGCCTCGATGCCATCTGTCTGATCCAAGTTGAACACAGTATAGTATCGAAGGAACGGAACTTGCTTTACAACAGGCTCTCCAGTTATTTCATCAACCTCGTCAGTCAGCCTCTTCAGTATCTTCCAGAACACTACAGGAATGCCTTTCTCACCTTTCTTGATATTCCCGCCAAGCTTTTTCGCCTGGTTGAATGTCAACCAACATGGAGAAGAATATTCCTGTCCATATAACACAAACACATTCACGCCACGATATGGCCTGCCATTGATGTTCCTTGGCAGACCACCACCAGTCCAGGGCTTTCTCCATGGAACAGTGCCTTTCTCCAATAATCCTATGATCTGGTCTGTTATCACTTCATAGGTCTTGTTCATCTAAACCGCCTCCTGAACAAGCCTGTACTGATACACTGCTTTGGCTCCATCCTTGAAGTGGATGGTCATCTGATTCCTTCTTGGAAATGGAGTGAAATCTATTGCCTCAATATCATCTCTCTCAGCCTGAATTTTTGCAGAGTATCTCATGCTAGACACACCTCCCTGGAGAGCTGATGTGTCTTCAGCCGGATACACTCGCCACATCCAATACAATGCTCAGGAACCACCATGCCTGTTGCATGTGTGATACCGCATGTGTCAAAGCACATGGTGTCTAGCACCTCGCTAACAAGGTTGTCATCTGCTTTCTGACTAGCTGGGTTCTTTGCATCTACTTCGTGCTGCATTTTACTCACCGCCAGGTTTCTGAGTAAAATGCAAACAAAGAACCCAGCTAAGAAAGCAAAGAGAAAGCCCAGTGTTGCATGTGCAGAACAAGGACCGGGTTTCGTCCCTCTACGATGATTTACCCAGCATCAACTACACAGAGAGGAAAGCACGATAAAGAGGCACCATCGACTGATTGATAATAGGAGCCTAGCACCCATAATCATTATTCCAACTCACCCATAGTTTTAGAAATGCAAAACTATATATGGAGTGGGGACTATTGTACCCTAGGTGATGAAATGTCGGCAATGCTTCTTCTGATTGGTATGGTAACTCTTGCCTCTGCGAGTGTGTGTATTTTGAAAAATGTCGATTACTCCTCGATAAGCACATTCAAATTAGATCACAAAGCAAAGATACAAGATTTTGTTTACACTTTGTTCTTCCAGGCTCCTGTTCGTAAAAAAGAGGCTCTCTCGCAAGATCTGTGCGCTAGTGTTGTGAACGACCGAGAAAAAAATGGAGGATCCCAACATGAACATAAAAACTCAAGATTTATCACTTTGCGTCGCAATAGCCAGATTCGCGTTAGAAGCTGCCAAGGAGTTTCTTAAGGGAAAGGATAAGCAAGGAGAGAATGAAAGTGAAGATCCCTCTCTCAAAAGAAGAACTAGAAAACAACACCATCCTTCTCCTAAGGATAGGAAGCGACGAAAAGAATTACGAGATTCTGAAGCTTCTAAGTGAGAAAGAGGAGACCACCTTTAACGATATCATCCAAAACAGTGGCCTTACCAAGGGCCCTGTCTCAATGCGTCTCAATGTCCTCAGTGGTCAGGGCTACATAAACTGGAACAGAGGAAACGGCTTTCGAGGCCCCGGACTCATCACTCTTACCGAGCTTGGGAGAGCCTTTCTTCAGCTCGTTACTAGCCTCTCTAATGAGATTGGTAGGAATATGAATACCATTATAGGAGAGAACACTCCTACTTGAAAGCAAAACGCACGGTTCAGTGTGGGTGCTCACATGTGGCGGCGAGTTGTATCTACGTCAACTCTATCGGTGTCATTAGTTTCGCCCAGGTTGTTGAGAATGTGGCTGGGCTTTTATCCGTTTTTATCTCCCTGCTTTAAGAAGTAAGCGGTTGAAAGCGCACCAGCCAATGCAAGAACAATTATGATAACAACCAACATGGTCTTCAGTGTCTCAGGAGGTATGAGACGGTCCGTGTTGGCACCTAATTCCACATACCTATCAATGAACCCAATTCTACTATAAGCGCTTAAAGCCACGATAGCACAGGAAGCAGAAAAGAGCAAACCGGGTTCTTTTCTTTGTTTTGATGTAAGGGCCATGAATAGCAGGATTCCTAGTAGTGCAAAGCTACATATTAGACATAGATACCCTATTACCACTCCAAGCATTATCAATGTAATACCTGAGATTACTAGCGATGGGGCGGAAACTGCGAATATCACTCCTATCCATTCTCTACTGGTCCGCTGTTTATCCTTCATGATCTTTCCCTATTCTTCTATATCATTATATAGCAGGCTCTAAAGTTTCCTTGATAGTAACAGTTCATTATAAACCCACTAGGCGTGTATGTTCTTGTAGGCGGGTTCGCAGGTTCTATATTGTGATATGGTTTCCACATATTGTACAATGGTTGAGAGTTCCATGCAACTTGCCCTGCATTATTCATACATGTGTCATATGCATCCTCGCATGTTTGTAAGTTCGCTGTATATATGTCGAAACAAGCATCCTCGCAAGCTAAGGCAGTGCCAATCGTTACAGCACCCCCAATTAAACCAGCGACCCACCCCGGAGGGCCAGTAATTACTGCACCAACCACCAGGCCTATTCCAAAAGAGGTTCCCGCACAGCCAATTAAACATGTTCCCTGAACGGTGTTAGCTACAAGCACACATCCTTCTTGTTGTGCTCTGCAAGTTTGCTGCGTAGCTTCTCCATAAGGATCAATTCTATTCACTGGATTACTGTCAGAATACTCATACAAACTTCGGCCACTGAAGAGTCCCCTCGGGTCTTGTTGTATGAATCGTCCTACTTCTGGGTCGTAGTATCTGGCTCGGTAGTAATAGATGCCAGCCATTTCTTCGTATTCTCGTCCTGTGAACAAGTAATCTGATTTGGGATTAGAAGGCCCATTATACGCGCCATATTCATCATAATCATATGTCTCTATCAGGCTCTCTGCGGAATCAGTGATGAACCCGATACTCCCCAGGTGGTCTTTGTGAAGGAAATAACTCTGGCCGCTTGTTCGTACGCTGATTGGGTTGTCTATTCCTGGGCCATGGAGGTATTCTTTTATGGGTGTACCCGTGGCGTCATATTCTGTGATTATGTCTTCTTTGTCATAGAAATAGAATGTTGCACCCGTGGGATCTATTCTACAAATTCTCTTGCCAAATGAACAGTAGTTGTATTCTATTTCATCTGTATTGGGAAGAATAATTTTTGTGAGCTGGTTTTCATAGTCATACTCGAACGCTGTTGTATCTGCCCCCGAGGCTTTGCTTAGAAGATTCCCGTTATTGTCGTAGGTGAAGCTGAGTCCTGCGCTCGTTGATAAGAGTCTATCTTCTATATCGTATGTATATGTAACAGTGGCGACGTTCTCCGTTTTTGAAAGAATGTTTCCCACGCCATCGTATGTGTATGAAACTGTTTTCCCAGGTTCTTGTGCTGAAATAAGCCGATCGTTGGAATCGTAGGAGTAGTCTATCTGGATTCCACTACTAGATATTGTGTTGGTCGTTATATGGCCTATCTTATCGTGAATATAATCGTATTGCTCGATTAGGTTGCTACCAGAATCAGTTGTCTTGATCTGGGATGGTCGACCGGCAGGGCCATAGGTGTAAAAAGAGGAAACACCATTTGAATATCGCAGCTCTGTTATTTTTCCCTCGGCGTCGTAGCTAAACGAAGTAATCTCTCCCAACGGAGACGTGATTTGGATTACCCTTCCATCTGGATCATATAAGGACGAGGTGATGCCACCTTCCCCGTCTGATGCTTGAAGTCTGTTCCCCTCCGCATCATATATATAGGAGATTGTCTTGGTGAACAAATCGCAATAGTCAACTGTCACATCGACCAGCCGGTTCAAGGAATCGAATGTCTGTGAAATACCCCCGTGCTGTCCATCAAAATATCGGTCTAGGGCGACGGTATTTCCGTTTGCATCATAGTCAAAGGTGTCGTAAGAACCGTCTGGATAGTCTGTTTTGGTCAATCGGTTGATGCTGTCATAAATTTTCGTTGTTGTAGCTCCATTTGCGTCTGTACTGGAAATTTTATTTCCCTCTGCATCATATTGGAATGTAGTCGTGTATCCAAGAGGCGAAGTAATGCTTGTAAGCCTGTCTACCAGATCATAGGCATAGTTTGTTGTGTGAGAATTTGCATCGACCAGTGCTATGATATTTCCATGGGGATCGTACGAATATTGTGTATCGAAGCCGAGGGGGTCGGTCATTGTTGTTCGCTGGTTTAAGGGATCGTAAGCGTAATTGATTGTTTCTCCGTTTGGATTTGTCAGGCTAACGAGATTGTTCTCTCCATCGTAGCCATATATAGTGGTTGCCACTTCGTTACCGTTTCCGGTTAGAACTGTTTCCTTTGTCTCCACTTGGTTGTTCCTAGAGTCGTAAACGTAGTCCACTGAATGGGATAGGGCGTCCGTGGTGGTTATCACATTTCCCTCTTCATCATAGGCCCAGTAACGGTGGTTTCCCAGGCGATCTATGTGCTCTATCTTTCTTCCCAAACCATCATAAACATTGGAGATTGGGTTTCCCAATTTGTCTGTCGTAGCTATTAGCTGATCATTTGCATCATAGCTATGGGATTCGGAATTACCTATCGCATCGATTAATTGGGTTCGACGACCCAACAAGTCATATTCGTACGTAGTGACATGGCCATTTTTGTCTATGAATGAAAGGAGGTCGCCATTCAGACTGTACGAATACAACTCTTCGTCCCCAATTGGATTCACAGTTTTTATCCGCCTACAAAATTCGTCATAATAGTGCTGCGTGATTTGGGTGTTCTTATCGCTGTGTGATAACGTATTGCCCAATAAATCATAACTGTATAGCTCCGAGTTCCCGAGAGCATCGGTTATTCTCCCTACCTTGTTTACACGATGGTCTATGTCGAAGGTTGTGATACCTCCATTCTTGCCTGTAATGCTAATGGGATTTCCACACCCATCATATATGTACTCGATTGTGTTGCCTAGTGGATCGATAACAGCATCTGCATTGTCCCACGCGGAATATGAATATTGCGTCTCGTGTCCGTTTCCGTCTTTATACAAGACAACACGACCTATCGTGTCATATGCCACCTCAAATTGGGTTCCCACATCGTCTGTAGCTCTTATAATCCGATCCTTGGGACTATAAGTAAATGTAGTGATATCTCCTCGTTTGTTCTGTCTTGAGATAAGATTCCCATCTGTATCATAAACATGTATCTGTTGGTTCAAGAATGGATCGGTTTCCCTTATCAGATTACCGTCTGTGTCATATTCATATTGTTCAATATTACCCAATGGATCGGTCATCGATGTCAAGGTCGCTAAATATTTGTTTCGAGTATCTATAGTATCCCAGCTATAACCCGTGATCTGTGAAAGCGAGTCTCTTTTTTGAACTAGGTTATCATGGCTGTCGTATTGATATGTGTGTGTGCCTCCGAGGCCATCCGTTGTTGTGACTATGTTCATATCCTCATCCCACACCCATGCAACATTAGTCCTTAGCGGAAAGCAGGGGCCAATCCTTTGGCCCGAAACCGGGTTTCCCACCATGTTATATTCGATTGTAGAATAATGTCCATACGTGTCTGTTGCAGTGGTTATTAGCGGCGCGTATTCAAAAGTGTTAAGAGTAAATGTCTGGGATATTCCATAAATGTCCTTTGCTGTCTCCTTAATAATTTCGACTTTATCTATGTCAGATACTCCCGCCGAACAATACCCAATCTCGTAAATGGAACCAGCAGGATTTATTACATGATCTAGCAACGCATCTTGGTCGTATGTAAATTGAATAGTGTGCCCTGATGGAAGTATGACCTCTTCCAAATCTCCATCGGAATCATAGTTGTAATATACCTCTCGTCCAGAGGGGTCTCTCACCCGTGAGATTTGTTTGTCCATATTGTGAAAAATATGTAGCGTCTGTCCCACATCGTCGTGGACAGCAGTAAGCAGACCTCCGATATACACAAATGCTAGTTCATTTCCGTTCTTGTCACTTATCTTATTTAGTCTGCCGGAGTCACTGAAGGAGTATGTGTCTCCGTTCTTTTTGTTCAGGTTGAAACCCCCAGCGACTTTGTAGAGGGTTTCAGAGTATCCTGGAGGAGATTGGTATTTGTCGGTCAATGTTCTTGTGAATACGACAACGTCTCCGTCACCGCCCTCCTTTTTCACGGACAGGTCAATTTGTGGCGTAAGAACGATATTGTAGTTAAAGGTCCATCCATTACTCAGAGGACTATCTACATCCTTGCATTGGCTGTTATACGCCCTTGTGAATTCAATCTCAAAATGTTTTCCATGAAACGAGATGTCTGTCTGACTAAAGTAGAGATTTCCATTCGCGGAGTTAACTCTCGGAGAAAAACATGCGTCTACGTTGTTCTCTTGTCCAAAATAGTAATAGAATGGCAAAAATCCGGTGTTGCCTCGCGGTATAAGGTTGCCATCGGATGGGTCGAGAGGATCAAGAGACCATTCGATTTCCCAGCCGTCAAACACGGTGTCGCCATCTGAGTCGGGAGTGTTCAAATAGAGGGAAATGTCCGCTTGTGAAAGCCCACGTCCAATCCAGTATCCAACTTCTGCACCATCCAAGAATAGGTCGTCATCAGTGTCTGGGTCGCAGGGGTTGGTTCCATATATGATCTCCCCTCCATCCGATAGCCCATCGTTGTCGAAGTCCGTATCCCTCATTCTCTCTCTTACGTCTATGATCCCAAGCTCCCAAACAATGCCCCAATAGGCTATTTCGGCTCCGTCCCAGAAATTATCCACATCGGCGTCTACAGTTAGAGGACTCGTATAGTATGTCTGGACTTCTTCTCCATCAAGAAGCCCATCTCCATCTGTGTCAAGATTGTTCGGGTGCGTTCCGAGAAGAAGTTCTTCCATGTTAGTGAGATTGTCCATGTCGGGGTCTCCGTCTGCTCCATATGGGTCGGTTGCATCCAACAGGTCAAGTCCATACTCTATCTCCCACAGGTTTGGTAAGCCATCGCCGTCTAGATCTCCTGTGGTTACTTCTATGATGAGGGTGTCATAATCGACGTTGCCTTCGTTGTCTTCCACCCGCAAGGTTACTTCGTAGCTCTCAATCAATAGGTGCATATCTTTGACAAAGGTATATGCGTGGGTTCCAGTAGTTCCCTGTTTGTCGGGTGTGGTCCAGTCTAGGCCATCAGAGGCATC
>DAOVJP010000472.1 GCA_030673205.1 Thermoplasmata archaeon | reverse complement strand
GAGAACGCGTTCTTCTCCTCTCTGGACATCTCCCCGAACGTCCTACGCTCGCCGTCGGGAATGAATATGGGGTCATAGCCGAACCCTCCCTTGCCACAGGGTTCAAGCGCTATGGAGCCCTCGCAAACGCCTCGCACATAGTGTTCCTGGCCGTCGAGAAGCATCCCTATGACAGTAACGAAACGGGCCCGCCTGTCCTTCTCTTTTCTCAGCAGGCGCAATATGCCCTTGTTGCCCAGGGTGTCGAACACGTATGCCGAGAATACCCCGGGGAATCCGTCTAGGGCGTCTATGAAGAGGCCGGAATCTTCGATGATCACGTTCCTTTCGCCGCTGGCCGAGAGCATATGCAGTCCGTGCGCAGCCACCTCGTCCAGGGTATCGGCCTGTATCTCCGGGTATCCTATGTCTGCCTGCTCAATGCTATACCCGAACCGGGCTAGCCGCGCTTCCAGCTCTCGCACCTTGTTCTCGTTGGATGTAACAAAAAGTAATACTCGTTCCTCTTCACCGCTCATGTGTACCGCCCTCTCTTCTCTATCTCCACGGTCCTCTTCTCTATCTCAGAGGCGCTTGAAAAGCTCTGACGATATCCTTCCAGCAGCGCCTCGTATAACCCAGGGATGTGGTTGTGGGTGCTCTCCAAAGCCTCCTTTATCAGATGCAGGTCTACCGCCTTTTCCTCGTTCGACGCGACCCTGCCACCCAGACCCATATCTATGAACACCGGCCCGCCTTCCATCAAAATGATGTTGCTTGTGGTGAGGTCCCCGTGCACCATGTCCTGCCCATGCAATCGGCCTATGAACACCCCTATCTGCTCGCATATGCCTGGTGCCCCCTGCGGGTGCTCATTGATATGTGCTTTGGCTGTTGGCCCATCTAGGTATTCCATGGTTATGGAGGCCTCTTCCATATCCATATCCAATATCATGGGGGTGGGAAAACCTGCGCTTCTGGCATCTCGGAAAAGCCGTGCCTCAGCGCGGGTCCTGCTCCTCCTTAGTTCCCTATCCAATTCCGGAAGTCTGTATCCCTTCGGAATGCGATGCTTTTTCACGGCCTTTTTGCCATACCAGGATGTCTCTTCGATGACCGCCTCCGCGCCGCGAGCGATCTCCCGAGCTTTCTGCATATCCATCTCCCCCCTCCCATCTCCACTCTCCCTCGCCTCTTTC
>DAOVJP010000225.1 GCA_030673205.1 Thermoplasmata archaeon | reverse complement strand
TATTCGTATCATCACATGAACACTGAGAAGGTCGCCAAGGTCTTCGCGAAAGTTCTAGACGCACAGATCAAATTGCCGCAAGATGTTGGCTCCAAGGAGCTTCAAGAATATGATCTAGTTGGCTTTGGCGCAGGAATAGACGGTGGAAAGCATTATAAAGTTCTGCTGGACTTTGCCGATAAGCTGCTACCCGTAGTCGATAAGAAAGCATTTATTTTTTCAACCAGTGCCATCCAAGGGAAAGCAAAAGTCGCCAAAGACCACTCGACACTCAGGGAAAAACTGCATTCCAAGGGCTATGTCATTGTAGACGAATTTAGCTGTAAAGGTTATAACACGAACAGCTTCCTAAAGTATCTGGGAGGGATGAACAAGGGGAGGCCAAACGCTGAAGACCTCAAACATGCTGAAAAGTTTGCTCAGAACCTGAAACAGAAGACGCACGGGTCATAACTATGTCAAGAAGAAAGACATAAAAGGACAATGCAGCCATAACGCTGGGACATGATAACAACTCCTGACAAAATGGAGGAATGTGTAAATGAGCGCCTCAAAAAAGGTTAAAAGAGACACCAAAAAAATATTTCTGAAAAAGGGTCCTTGCTCCCGCGCATTCTTTTACATATTAGATCGTGAATTCGGTTACCTAAAAGAAGATGAGGAGCGTGCCTCGGACCCATTATGTGGAGGAATAATGCAAACAGGACATCAATGCGGAATGCTTTGGGGGTCTACATTAGCTGTGGGAGCGGAATCCTTTCGTAGGCACGATGACCACGAACAAGCCATCGGTGTGGCCATAACGACAACCCAACACCTTATGGGATCATTTCTAAAAATGGCTAGAAGCGTCGATTGTAGGGATATAACCAATTGTGATTTTTTAAGTAAATTCAGTCTGCTGAAATACTTCCTCTTTGGTAAGGTCGTAGTCTGCGTTAAACTCGCGGAAAAATGGGCGCCGGAAGCGATCCGAACAGCAACTGAAGGATTATCCCACGAACAAAACGACCTAACTCAACCGCCTATGAGCTGTGCTTCCGAGGTTGCCAAAAAGATGGGCGCTAGCGATGAAGAGATGGTCATGGTCTCCGGATTCGCCGGAGGCCTTGGTTTGAGCGGCAATGCTTGTGGCGCGCTGAGCGCTGCCATATGGATGAACACACTCGACCGGCGTAGACATCCTGGGAGATCCGCAAATCCTAATCCTGACGCGAAAAAGACGTTAAAAACATTCTATGACGCAACCGATTCTGAGATCCTCTGTCATAAGATATGTAGACGGCGTTTCAAGACAATAGACGACCATACTGAATTCATAAAGAACGGCGGTTGCGATGAATTGATCGATGTACTCACACGAGCATAGGTATTGATGGGAATTTTATTAAATAGATAGGGAGAATTAATATGAATATGAAAGCAGACCCGGATATCAAGAGGCTTATCGAAGGCGTTGAGGATGATATGAAGAGCATTGTGATCTCTTTGCGAGAAGTTATCCTGGACACTGCTCCGGAATTGAAGGAAGGAATAAAATACGGTGGCCTGTGGTTCACAATAGAAGAGAGGCTGCTCTGCGGGGTCTTCATCCGAAAAAACCACATATCCATTGAATTTGACAGGGGCACGGAGCTGCAGGATCCCGACGATCTTCTTGAAGGCAGTGGAAAGAACAGACGCCACTTAAAGATCTATCAACAAGAAGATGTCAAGAACAAAAGGGTCGAATATTATGTTGGACAATCTTATAAACTATAAAAAGGAGGGAAAAAAGTATGAGAATGAACAAACTCACACCGAATATGATGGTCAATGATGTGCGAGAATCCGTAGACTTCTATACGAATATTCTTGGATTCACACTTGATATGGTTGTTCCAGAGAACAGCAGGACTGTTGAAGATGAGATGGAAGACGGCATGAATTATGCATACGCCATGGTAAGCCGAGATGAAGTATATATCATGCTTATGAAGAAGGATGCGTTCGAAGAGGACCTGCCAATGTTAAAAGGCTCAACGATCGGCGCATCAGTATCGTTCTACTGCGATGTGGACGATATCCAGGAGATGTACAACTCGCTCAAGGACAAGGTGGACATTGCCATAGACCTGCATACCACATGGTATGGAATGCGGGAATTTTATATCAAAGATCCTAATGGCTATATTCTAGGATTTGCAGAAAGAGAATAAGGACGGCGGGGTAGAACTCTACGGTTGCTCTGCAACCTTGTTCTTCGGGCCATATACTGCCTAAGTTTGACACCTGTTGTGTCAAGCCTTAGGCCTCTCTCAACTTTGACATACTTGAACGATCTTGAAATGCCAAAGTTGCGATACCGCGGCGTATGCGGTTCGCTACGCCCCTCCTCCATTTGTCTACAGCGAACTTCGTTTGGGTCGATGCTACGTGGGATCGCCCTTCCACGATCTCCCCTTCCTCCTCCTATGTGGACCGGATACGGCCGGGGAACCTCCGGCGAAGATACTCGGACGACCTCTCGGAAAGCACTATCATCGCAGGCAGGACCAGGATCGAGCTGACCAAGGAGAAGAATACCATCAGGGATGCCAGAACTCCGAACGATCGATACATCCCTATGCTGCTGAACGCCATCACCATGAAACCTGCTAGGGTGGTAAGCCCCGCCGCTACCAGAGATGAGCCCGTTGTTCGAATGGCCTTCACCATAGCATCTAGGGAATGGCCGTTCGCCCTCTTCTCCTGCCTGAACCTCTCCATCAGATGTATCGAATAATCCACTCCCACACCCACTGTTATCGAGGTGATCGTAGCCGTCACCATATTCAGCGTATAGCCAAGAAGATACATGGAACCCATGACCCATCCGATGATGAACATGATCGGAAGAGCGGTGATCAAACCGAACCTGATGGACCCCATCAATGCGATCACAACTATCGTGCAGAGAATGGCCGTAACGAAGGTGGACACGAGCATCCCGTCGGTCATCTCGGTTATCATCTGGTATCTCTCGAAAGTGAATCCGGAATAGGATATCTCGACACCATCCGATCCCTTTAGAGGTTCGAGGTCCTCTTCAAGCTCGTCTAAGAGAAATCCTCCCCTTGGGCCTTCTACATTCTTCGCCTCCACCATCAAAAGGGCCATATCGAACGAACCGTTCCCCTCTCCTCTGCTGAGTAGCGTCCTTACCGATCCCGCCGTAGCGATGCCCTCGATCCCATTCTCATAGAGTTGATCCAGTAGGAATGTCAGATCCTCCCGGGCGTCAGGGATCCCATCCTCATTCATATCCGTCATATTGAAGGCATTCGATGCCCTCTTAACGATGTGAACGATCGAAAGCACCTTGGGTCCATTTTCCTCCTGGACGACGTGCTCGTCATCCGCCATTTCTGATA
>DAOVJP010000141.1 GCA_030673205.1 Thermoplasmata archaeon | reverse complement strand
ATATTACCCAATCGCGTCTCTTACCCGGCCACGGATGGTCTTGAAAGGAGGGATTGCAAAGCAATGCCTACGAATCAAATTCCAGCCAGGGCGCTTTCTCTTTTTACAATTGGTTCGAACGAAAGCACCCCTTTGTCTGGAACTCTTTGAGTTCCACGTAAGGAGGAACACAGTTCCTCCGACTCGCAAGGCATACGCTCGCTCCAGCCAGGGCGCATTCCCTCTAGTTCAGTGCTCTGCCCTCGGCCAGAACTCTGGAGTTGGGCCTATATTTGCATTCCAAAACATAAATAAGTTCTATCTCATACGGCCCAACGGCGACTGCTTCCAATGACCCTGAAAGATCCTTTTTACGACAAGACCGTCTCCGAAACCCTGGGCGCCCTCAAGACCAATGCAAAAGGGCTATCCTCAACGGAAGCGAGAGGGCGACTGCAGAAGTATGGTCCTAACACACTCACGACGGAGGTTGGAACCTCCAAACTCTTGATGTTCCTATCCCAGTTCCGGGAGGTCCTGGTACTGGTTCTCATCGTGGCTGGCATCATCTCGTTTCTTGTGGGTAGCTACCGGGACGGGGCGATAATGTTCATCATCGCCTTCGTCAACGCCGCCATAGGATTCGTCCAGGAGTACAAGGCCGGGAAGATACTGGAAAGTCTGAAGGTGCTCATCCGCTCCCCTGCAAAGGTCTTGCGGGATGGAGAGATAACGGAGATAGGCCTGGATGAGTTGGTGCCTGGCGATGTGGTGCATCTGGAGGAGGGGGACAAGGTCCCTGCGGACATACGGATAATGGAATCCTTCAACCTCCGGACGAATGATTTCTCCCTCACGGGCGAGTCAATGCCCCAGGAGAAGCACAGCAACAGCATCCGGGATGCGGCTACCCTGGGGGACAGGAACAACATGGCCTATCTGGGCACCACGGTGGCCACTGGAAACGCCACAGGGGTTGTGGTCGCCACCGGAATGAACACGGAGGTGGGTAAGATAGCGGACCTCACCCAGGAGACCAGCGAGACCCTATCTCCCCTCCAGAAGGAACTAGGAATGCTGGGAAACAGGATTACTGTGCTGGTAGTTGCCATCAGCGCCTGCCTTTTCATCGTCGCGATATACCAGGACTTTTCTGTATATGTCAGTCTCATCTATGCTCTGGGAATAGCCGTGGCAGTGGTGCCCCAGGCCCTACCCGCACAGGTCACCGTGGCCCTCAGCACAGGGAGCAAACATCTGGCGGAGCGGAAAGCGGTGGTGAAGAACCTCCCTTCTGTGGAGACACTGGGCTCAACCGATGTCATCTGCACCGACAAGACCGGCACCCTCACAAAGAACGAGATGACCGTGAGATCCGTGTGGTTCGATGGAAATACCTATCTGGCCACAGGAATAGGCTACGAGCCGAAAGGGGGTTTGACCACAGAGGACGGCAGACCCCTTACACAGGAAGAGATAGACAAGATAGATATAATGTTAGATGCCTCTACAATGGCCTCCAACGCAGAGATACACCGGCCTGATGATGACCACCACGGATGGTATCCTGTGGGGGACCCCACCGAAGCGGCTCTGGTGACGCTTTCCACTAAGGTCGGCACCCGCTCCCCCCTAGAGGATGAAGAGAACCCAGAGGTGCACGAATTCCCCTTCGACAGCGAACGGAAGAGGATGAGCTCGGTCCGAATGTTCGGTGAACGCAAAGTATTGTGCATGAAAGGGGCCACGGAGAGCGTGCTGTCCATAACCAAACACATGTACAAGGACGGGAAGGCGGTCCCCATAACCGAAAAGGACCGGCAAATGATAATGGAGCTCAACAACTCCTATTCCCAACAGGCCATGCGGGTCTTGTCCATCGCCTACAGACCCCTAGAGGACACAGGGGATGACTATTCCATGGGAGAGATCGAGAAAGATGTCATCTTCCTCGGCCTAGAGGCCATGATAGACCCACCCAAGGAAGGGGTGTTGGAGGCCATACAGGACGCCCATCGGGCGCACATACGTACGATAATGATGACAGGGGATCATGCCATCACAGCCCAGGCAGTTGGTCGGGAGGTGGGGCTCTCTGAAGATGGCAAACCCGTGCAGGTTGTTACAGGGCAAGAGATGCACGCCATGTCTGACGAGGAGTTGGGAAAGATACTCTCTGGAGAGGGCTCTCTCATATTCTCCAGGGTGGACCCGGAGGACAAACTGCGCATCGTCAAAGAGCTGGAATCCCAGGGGAAGATAGTGGCGGTCACAGGCGATGGTGTTAACGACGCCCCAGCGCTGAAGCGGGCGCACATAGGTGTGGCCATGGGCCAGACCGGCACAGATGTGGCGAAGGAAGCATCCGAGTTGATCCTGCTGGATGACAGCTTCCCCACCCTCGTATACGCCATAGAAGAGGGGCGAACCATATACAACAACCTGAAGAAGACTGTGCTGGCCTCCATGACCACAAACGGGGCGGAACTGTCAATAGTCTTGTTCGGTCTAATGGCTGTTGCCATGTGGGATTGGGCCATCCCCATACTCGCGATCCAGATACTCGCCATAGACCTCTTGGCGGAAGTCGTTCCCCTTACCTTCCTCACTTTTGACCCAGGGTCGGAGGAGACCATGTCCTCTCCACCACGGAAGCCGGACGAGCACATATTGGATAGGTTCACGTCGATCGAGGTGGTCTTATTGGGGGCACTGATGGGGGCACTGGCTTTCATGAACTTCGCATTGTTCATGGGCCGGGAAGGGGTTGAGCTCACACGGGGGTTAGCGGAGGTGGAGCCCATTCTGTACGCGCGGGCCACGACGATGAGCTATGTGACCATCGTCTACTGTCAGTTCGCTAACATCTTGTCTCGACGGTATGATGGCACCTCACTTTTCAACAGGAACTTCTGGACCAACAAACTCCTGCTGGGCTCGATTCTGATGTCCGCCGGATTGGTATTCCTGGGTATCTACGGCCCCTACCTCAGCGACTTCCTGCGGTTCGCCAGTTTGACGCTGGTGGATTGGTTGTTCATCGCTTTCTCCACCGCTATATTCTTGACAGCATTCGAAGGAATAAAGGTGTTCAAGAAGGCGAGGAAAAAAGCTGTGGGCAGCAGTTAGTTCATCGGGCGTCTCTACTACCCTTTTCTACTCGGTATTTTCTTAGCCGCACTCTCGCCTGCGAGATATCCCGTGCTCCATGCAGCCTGGAGGTTGTATCCGCCAGTGGGCCCGTCTATGTCCAGGATCTCCCCTGCAAAGTGTAAATTCTCCACAATTCTAGATTGTAGTGTGTCAGGGAATATCTCTTTGAGGTCCACTCCTCCCGCGGTGACCATGGCTTTCTCAAATCCTCCCAGCGAGTTTATGTGAAGTGCAAGTTGCTTCATGGTATGGACTATCATTTTCCTTTCTTCTTTTGAGACGTTGCCCGCGTTCTTTGATGTATCGATCCCAGTTATAGTCAGGATAGCAGCCGTCAACCTAGCCGGTATAATGCCGGCCAACACATTCCTTACATCTTTCTTGCTGTGGAGTCGCAATTCTTCTTGAAGCAGCGCATCAAGTTGGGGGTGGTCAAGTTCTGGCCTTAGGTCTATACGCAGCTCTACGGCGCCCTCTCCTAATCTCTCACCTATGCTTTTGCTCATGTCCAGTATGGCGGGTCCGGTTACGCCATTGTCTGTGAACAACATGTCTCCCCGCGTTCCTTGTTTCTTCTTTCCATTTTGGAAAGCGGATATGTCTACACCCTGGAGACTCAGACCCTTGAGTTCTCTTATCCAGTTGTCACTGGCACATAGGGGGACTAGCGCCTGGCGTGGTCTGATCATATTGTGTCCAACATTCTTGGCCCAACTCATCCCCTCACCTGTGGAACCTGTGCCCGGATACGACGATCCGCCGGTGCATAGGATGTATCTATCTGCCGTTATGTTGGCGGAATAGGATTCCGCCCACTGTTCGGGGAACCACAGGTTCCCAGCATCATCGGCGGGAGGCGATTGCCTTTCGCCAAGAGTGAGAGGAAATTTTGTTTCCTCTAACATGTCACTAGCCTCTATTTCCATATGGAGCATGCTATTTGTCTGGACAAGACCATTGATCTTGGTCCCACAAGATATCGCGACTCCCTGTTCCTTCAGGAAGTCTGTCATTACATCCAGCACGTCTCGCGAGTTGTCCATTCTCGGAAATACCCGCCCTCCTTCTTCTATCTTGTTTTCCAGGCCTCGTCTGTTAAAGAAATCCACCGTGTCAACGGTGTTGAAAGTTTTGAGCGCAGGGAAAAGAAATCTCCCCCTTCTTCCGAATGCTCGCAAGAACTTCTGGATGTCTGGTTCTGCATTGGTTATGTTGCATCGCCCATTACCGGTGATGAGCAACTTCTTTCCCAGAGATCTGTTCTTCTCTACCAATATTGTTCTTGCTCCACACTGGGCCGCTCTTCCGGCAGCCATCATTCCTGCGGGCCCGCCCCCTATAACTGCGACGTCGTATTCCATCTCAGGCCCTGGAACGAAGAGTGGGATATTAAGGTGCCGGGGATTTGATGCGACAAGAACGCTGGTGCGTTCCGTCTGTCAACCCCCCGCTCGCAAGGCAATATATACGGGCTCGCGGGGATTTGAACCCCGGTCTGAGGCTCCGGAGGCCCCAGTGATATCCAAGCTACACTACGAGCCCAGAACGAGTTTTGCGAGTGAAGGGCTCGTAGGAAGGGGAAGCACGAAGTGATTCTCCCAGTACTACGAGCCCAGAAATGAGCAAGGCGAATGAGGGTTCGTGAAAGGAGGAAAGCTAAAGGCTTTCTCTCCGCTTTACGAGCCCAGGCATGCAGGGAGTGCTGCTAATGGCGGAGGATAGATAAGCTTTGTGTGTTGGTAAACAGTGTAGATGTGGGGGAAAGAAGGGGTTAGGAACAAGAAGGCGGGAAACCCTTTT
>DAOVJP010000387.1 GCA_030673205.1 Thermoplasmata archaeon | reverse complement strand
TATATTTTTTCCCTGCGAGCCACTGCCATAGCCAGAATCCGCCGGAGACCTCAGCGTTGTTCTTCCTCTCTCCGAGCCCTCTGGCGCAACCTCCGGACGATCCCCAGCATGAAGTTCATCCTCGGGACCCTGTTCATGTACTCTCTGTATTCCTCTCCGAACTTCTCCACCAGACGCGGGTCAGCGACGAGTGTGTCGATGTAGAACGCGACGAACGCGACCACGCCAGCGGTCACGCTTAGCCAGTGCTGGGTCATGAGTATGAGGGCAAGGATGATCAGAAGCCCAGCGAGATACTGCGGGTGCCTCACAATCGAGTACACTCCGGTATCCACGAGTTCCGTTGTGTGTATGTAGCTACTCCCTTCCGGAACGCCACCTTTCTTGCGGAACTCGTAGATCGGAAGGATGCCGAACATAGCACTGAGCACCCAGAGAAACGTGCCGACGTACACCATGAGGTCAAAACCCAGGTAGTTCTGGTAGAAGAAGAAAAACAGAACGAGCTGAAGAACCATCAGCGGACTGTATATGCTCGCCAGCACGAGGTCCTTCCAATCCATGTTCCCGAAACGAGTTCTCGCCACGGTAGTCGCATCTCCCTGGTCCCCTGCCGAGCTTGGCCTTGAACCATGACGCCAATGACGCACATCATTATATTTCCTGCGCCGCACATATTCGCAGCAGGAACTAGGAGTGCCGGGTGACCGTCGTACGCCCTCTTCGGTCGGTCGGATCCTATCCGATTGGACAGGAGATGTCTTGGATCCCTCGACGAAATGGGCTCGGCTCGGGCCCTGTTCTTCTCTTCTTCTTTCGTGTGTGGAATGAACAGAGCCAGATCACAACCGTGGAAAGCCTCGCTCAGTCTCTCAGCTCTTGGACCGTACGAATGAGTTCAGGTCCTTGAAGTATAACCCTGTGCGGATGCACCATCTGACATACGTCGACAGGTCGGTGTTGAGCCTCTTGGTCTCCTCTTTCACCTGTTCGAGGAGTTCTGGGTCTATCCTCACCTTGAGCGTCTTCGTGTACTTCCCTCCGGTTGGCATGCGGTTACCTCCGACGTTCAGTGGTAATCTTTGGAAGGTAAAAAGGGTTCTGTGCCTGAAGCTCAAGAAAAGAAAAATGCAAGGTCGCCACATCATGGCTGAGCAGCGACCCAGCGCGCCATCGAAAGGGCTCGGGCTCTGTGAGTGCACTTGTTCAGGAAGGACCAGTGTCTAATCCTTCAGCCGGAGCGGTGTTGACCTACCCTACGACATACTGAAGATGGCCTATCCACCCAGTCCACCCGCAGTTTCGACAACAAGCCACTTCATCGCCTCCGCTTCCGTCGCTTCGCTATTGGTCTCCTAGTCCAAGATGAATAGGTAGATGTCATTGGTACCGTCCCTCGAGTCCCTATAAACTATGTGGTCTCCGAAGATGTGGGGGTGTTGAGCGCTATTCGAACTGGTAATCTGATCTGTGTCGCCAGAGACCAGATTGTGGATGTAGATGTTATTCTTGGATTGCCTGAAGCCCCAAAAGGCGACCATGTCACCGTATAATCTTGGCCACCAATCCCTTCTATTACCACTTGTCAGCTGGTACTCTCCCTCCCCTGTATCACCAGTGAAGGGAATCCCATCTGGTCCTAGGTCGTACATGTAGATATCCTCATTGTATTGCGACTTCTCGTTTCTGTCGTCCTGCCAGACGATCTTGTTGTCCCATATGTGTGGCTCTTTCTGTTTGAAATCGTCGTCAGTTATCGCGTATTCCTCACCTGTCGAGAACTTGTACATGTAGATGTCTTCGCCAAGATAGACACCGTTTTTGAAGTCCGTCCAGACGATGATATCACCGTAGACATAAGGATGACGCTGAGGGGCTGGGTCTGTGGT
>DAOVJP010000005.1 GCA_030673205.1 Thermoplasmata archaeon | reverse complement strand
CTTCGCCAGTTCCATGTTCTCACCGTGTTATGCTCATCGCCCACACCTTCTCAAGGCTCTGCGGGTGTTCCTGAAAATGGGCGCGTACCGGCTCCAGTATGGCAGCCAGCTCCTCTGCCACGGCCCCCTTCAGGTCCATGGGGTGCAGTCCTCCAGATGCAAAGGCCTCGGTGAGTGCGTCATAAGAGTTGTAGTCCAACGGCCCTCCGAACTTCTCCGGCCGGTCCACGTGGAGGCTGTCTTTGCAGGGGAACACGATATATCTGGCTATGTCCAGCACCGGGTTCCCTTCCACTTCTCCCTGGGGGCAGTAGGCCTTCTTGATCTTGCGGCGAATATCCTCCTCCGGGTCATGTATGAATATAGCGGCGTTGGGATCGGATTTGCTCATCTTCGCCTCCAACGGGTCCATGCGCTCCCCACCCTGGAGACCGCTCAACAATGGCGTGTGGATGGCAACGAACTTCTTCCAGCCCAGTTTGTCCGCCGCATCCCGTGCCAGCATGTGGGCCTTGCGTTGGTCCATGCCTCCGAGTGCCAGGTCCACTTCCATCTCGAAGATGTCCGCCGCCTGCATGGGCGGGTAGATAAGCTTGGAACTGTCCATCTCGCTCTCCTCCTCTTTCCGTCCCATGATGGTGAGGGCGCGGCGCATCCTCTGGAGGCTTGTCCTCTTCGATATGCGAAGCACCTTCTCCCAATAGTCCATGGAGCCCAATATCTCCGAGGCGTAGAGGAAGGAGGATGCGGATGGATCGACCCCCAGGGCCAGGAAGCACTCCTCCATATATTTCCCACATGTGCGAATGTTCTCCAGGCTGCCCTCCAGCTTGTCGTTTATATATGCGTGCCAGTCTGCTAGGTAGATGATGACGTGAAAGCCTGCTCCTTGCAGGTCCTTGACCTTGTTGGCCTGTATTATCCAGCCTATGTGGGCCAGGCCCGATGGTTCGAATCCTATGTAGGCCTTTTTCCCTGGTTTATCATACACTCCCTGGAGCTCTTCTTCGGTCACCACCTCCACGGTGTTCCGCAGTACCAGCTCCAGCCACGTTTCCCTGTCCATGCCGTCCATATATACCAGCCGAGGCTCTATGGTATGAAAGGTTAAAAAGGGTTGTGGTCTACAATGTTCTGGGCCATGGGTGTGGCGCCGTTCAACATCCAGGCAACACTGCCCACTGACAAAACCTACATCTACTTCAGGAGGCCCACACGGACCTCGTGCTTCTCTCTGCTGGCGTGGGCCTTCTCCCCACTGGTCCTCTCCGCACCGGCCCTTTCCCCATCGGCCCTCTTCTCCTCGGCCCTCCTCTCACTGGTCCTCTCCGTGCTGGCGTGGACCTCCACATACTCCCGCAGAAGGGGTTTACGATCCATTATTCCCACGCTGGTAAGCCCGTTATCGGTCTCAACCCTCCGCTCCAGCAGGGCGGGCGTTATCTCCGAGCACCCCGCCTTCTCTAATGAGCTGTCCCTTGTGCTTTTCCCTTCGACCGGCGAACGGCCCACATGGGCCACGAGCATCTGGTCAGGGGTCATGAGCATCTCTTGCCGCCTGGCATCCGCCACTTTTTCCATGCGCTCCATGGGGCCAAAGTTCCGGTCCTGACGCCTCTCCATCTCCACCTGGAAGGCCATTGAAGGGCGGAGCAGTCGCTCCTCATTCACCGCAGCGATATCGTGCTGCTTATCAAAAAGCCCCAGCTTCCGCTCTTTCTGTGTATCGGGCGTTTCGAGCGTCTTGGCGGTCTTTTCCATGTCCGACATACTTCTTTCCTCCACCTTTCGGGGCATTTGCGGGGAGGGTCTATGCCCATAATAAGATTTTCCTATCTTCTCCAACGATTTCGCCTATCCCACGCCGCGCTTCCGCACCACTCCCACGATGACGTAGGCGGCACAGGTTGCCAATATGGCAAAGCCCAGCACCCATGGGAATATGGCCTGGAGCCCCTGCGTGTCGCCCACATGGCCGAGGAATATGACGGCGGCGAAGGCCACGCCGAAGCGGGTGACGAAACTGAGGCCGTAGAACAGTCCGCGTATGTTCTTCATTGTCACCTCAGCAACGATGGCGTTGGTGGAGGGCTGGGTGGCGAAGAAGCTGAAACCAAAGAGCATGATGCCCAGGGTGAACACGAACGGGTCTCGGGCGAGGACGAGCACAAGGGACGCAAGTGCGCTGAGGGCGGTGAACCGCAATATGCTCTTGCTGCTCCCCCATCTGTCCGTGGCCCACCCGCCCAACAGGTGGCCGGGAAAGGCGCTGATGAAGAGCATGGAGGTGGCCATGGCCATCCAGAACCCTGTTATGCCGTATACGTCGGAATATACCATGGACAGAGGGACCTGCACACCCCGGTAGTAGAACCCCCGGACGATGAACAACAACATGATCATCATCGGCAGGAATGCCAGTACATGTCGGGAGGCCTCCCTGTAACCAATATTGTGCTTCTGCTCCGCCACCTCATCAGGCCGCTGTGCGCTGAAACCCTTGCCCCATATCACCAGGGCCAACCCATAGGCGCCCCACACCAGGGCCACATACCTCCATTCCCCTGAGAAGAGGGCGATGGATACCCCCACAAGAACGGGGGCCATGTATTGGCCGAGGGAGCCGGCTACGCCGTGGAGACCCAACGCCTTACCCCTGTTCTCCTTGAACAGGCTGGACACCGCGCTCAAGGACGCAGGGTGGAAAAAGCTGGTGGAGAATGCTATGATGCCAGCCTCCGCCACCAGGAGCCAGGGGTTGTACGTGAAGAAAACGCACAGCGCCCCCAACGCGGCGACCAGATTGCTGGCCCGTAACACCTTGAAGGAGCCGAACTTGTCGGCCAATATGCCGCCAGGCAAGGCACCCAGGCCGAAGAGGACGCCGGGCACGGTGGCGAACAGAAAGGCCTCCGTATACGTCCAGCCAAAATCATTCCGCAAAAAGACCACGATGACCGGCCAGGCCAGCTCGATAAGATGCACATAGGCGTGGTTGGCCCCACAGAACCAGAGGGCGCGCCGAGCCTCCCTGGTGCCAAAACGATGGCGAGGAGAACGCATACTTCGCCGTGGGGGCCGGGGGTTGACCATCATTCCACCCAACCACGGGCGGTATTTATCTTTGATGCCTGCACAGAATGCCGCATAGGACGCTACACAGGGAGACATGCCACCATATAACACAGCAACACAGAGACACTGGACAATACAAAGGGACACATGTCGCAATATATAACATGAAGTCACCCGCCACCCTTATATCCCTCCTCTTTTTACCCTGGTTCGGTGAGATAGCATGACGAAGGTCGTTGTCATAGGTATGGGCTATGTTGGCATCCCCGCCGCCGCATTGTTCGCGGATGTGGACGGGTTCGATGTTGTTGGCATACAGCGCCGCTCCGAGCGGTCCGGTTGGAAGATAGACGCGCTGAACAAGGGCGAGTGCCCCATAGGCGGAGAAGAGCCAGGCCTGCACGAGCTGCTCCGCCGCGTGGTGGTGGAGAAGAAGAGCTTCCGTGTCACGGACGACATCGCCGAATGCAAGGACGCGGATTATATCCTCATAGATGTCCAGACACCCACGGACGAACAGGGCATACCCCGGTACGAGTCGCTCAGGGAGGTGTGCAAGAACTTCGCTCCGCTCTTGGGGAACGAGCAGACCGTCATAATCGAGTCCACCTGCGCGCCCGGCACCACCCGGCACATCGTCCAGCCCATCTTGGAAGAGGGCTCGGGCAAGAAGGCCGGAGAGGATTTCTATCTCGCTTTTTCATACGAGCGTGTCATGGTGGGCAGGCTCATTCACAACATAGTGAACTATCCCCGAATAGTTGGGGGGACCGATCAGATCAGCACGGACAAATCCCTCTGGCTCTACAAACACATAGTCAAACAGCCGCTGCACCCCACGGATGACATGACCGCCGAGGTCTCCAAGACCGTGGAGAACGCATACAGGGATGTGAACATAGCCTTCGCCAACGAGGTGGCCCTCATCTGCGAGAGCCTGGGCATAGACGTGAACGACGTGCGCAAGTTCGTCAACACCCTGCCCTTCGACCCCAGCGACCCGGTGACCAACCCCCATCGGAACATGCACATGGCCGGCGGAGGGGTGGGCGGCCACTGCCTTCCAAAGGATTCCTGGCTGTTGAAATACGGCGTGGATAGCTACGGCCGTTTCAAGGTGGAACCCACGGTCATCATAGGCAGCAGGCATCTCAACGATCACATGCCTGTGCACACCGTCGAGCTGCTGGAGCTTGCCCTGGCCGCCGATGGGAAGAGCATAATGGGGGCGAACATAGCCGTGTTGGGCGTGGCCTTTCTGGAGAACAGCGATGACCCTCGTAACACGCCAACCACCGCCCTCGCCAACATTCTCAGGAAAAGGGGGGCCAACGTTCGCTTCCACGAGCCCCTGGTGAAGGATCACGACTATCCCGAACCGATGCTGAGGGATCTGGATGAGGCGCTCAAAGGCGCGGATGCCATGGTCATCATGACCAAACACAAGGAATATGTCCAGATGGACCTGGGACATGCAAAGGGGCTCATGGCCGCCCCCATCATCGTGGATGGGAGGAACACCTTCGAAGGGAAGGAGGCCATGGAAAAGGGCTTCATCTACGTTGGGATCGGCAAGGGACAGTATGTGCCCCAATTGAAGGTCGGCTGCGGTTGCGGCTGCCTTGGGTGCGGCCTCTAATCTAGTTTGACCTTCTCCTTTGTCTTGAAGGATTCTATGGCTGCCAGCGCCACTTTGAGAGTGTTGAGGGCATCCCTTCCGTCCACGAGGGGCTTCTTCTTCTCCTCTATCGCATCCAGGAAATCCTGTATCTCCAGTTTGAGCGGCTCTGTCTTCTTCAATGCTATGTTCCGTATGTGGTATTCATAGGGGACGTGGAACAGGTCGTTCGCATCGTATTCCCCGGTCTGGGACGATGATATCTTGAGTGCCTGGTTCATATAATCGAGTTCGACGAAGTCGTTGGCGCATGTGAGCCAAAGCTTCCTGACCTTCATTGGGGTCACCCAGTTCACCTCGACAAAGCCGCTGATGCCGTCCTCGAACTGCAAGAGGATGTTGCCGTACTTATCTTTGTCACTACCTGCGATCAGGCCGCCGATGGCGTATACGGAGACCACCTCCTTCCCAGTCAGGTACCGCATGGCGTCCAAATCGTGTATCCCCAGGTCCAGTGTGACCCCCACATCCTTTATGCGGGCGGGAAAGGAGCTCACTCGTTTGGAGGATAGGGTGAAGAGCTCTCCGAACGTGCCCTTTCTCAGGTGGTCCTTGGCGGCGGCCACTACAGGGTTGTGGCGTTCTATCTGGCCCACTGCGAACACGAGGCCTGTTCGCTCTGCCAGCTCCACGAGTTCCATGGCCTCTTCGGGAGTACGGCATATCGGCTTCTCCAAGAGGACGTGAACGCCCTTCTCCAGACATTTCTTGGCTATGGAATAGTGGTGCTCGGTGGGCGTTGCCACCACCACTGCGTCCAGGCCCTGGGCCAGAATCTCTTCCGCTGTACCATAGGCCGGGATGTCGTACATCTTGGCCATGGACTTCCTGTTCTTCTCTACCGGGTCGGCTACGCCCACCAGTTCCGCCAGTTCGGACATAACGCGGACGTGGTTCCTTCCCATGGATCCTATTCCTATAACGCCTACTCTTGTCATGTTCTCACTTCCTTCGCACTTCTTATTTCGGTCCAATCTCCATTCTTATTCGAGATCATATTCGACGATCATACTCACCGTTCTATTCGACGGTCACGCTCGACGTTCCTATTCGACGGTCACGCTCTTGGCCAGGTTTCTCGGTTTGTCTATCTCGCATCCCCTATCCCTGGCAACATAATATGCAAGCAGTTGGAGCACGACGCCCACCAGTATGGGGGAGAAGATGGGCGGGGCGTATGGCATATAGAGCACCTCGTCCGAATATTTCGCCAGGTCATGATTCCTCTCGTCCCCTATGGCCAGTATGGGCCCCCCTCTGGCAGAGACCTCGCCCATGTTGCCCAATATCTTTTCATAAGTGTGGTCCCGTATGGCGATGGCCACCACCGGAGTCTCCGTGGTTATGAGGGCCAGGGGGCCGTGCTTCAGCTCGCCTGAGGGGTATCCCTCCGCATGGAGATAGGATATCTCCTTCATCTTCAACGCCCCCTCCAGGGCCAGCGGATAGTGTATGTTCCTGCCTATGAAGAATGCGCTGGAGGCGTCCTTGAACATCTTCGCCTTCTTCTCTATATCCGGGGCGGTGTCCAAGGTCTTCTGCACCAGTCTTGGGAGAGTACGTAGATGCTGTTTGACCTCTCGGACATCGTCGGCGTTCATCGTCTTTCCAGCCATTCCCAGATTGAGGGCGACGATGTAGAACGCGAGCACCTGGGCGGTGAATGTCTTACTGGCCGCGACACCGATCTCTATGCCCGCTCGGGTATACACCACATGGTCGACCTCCCGGGTTATGCTGCTGCCCACCACATTGGTGATGGCTATGGTCCTTCTCCCCCTTAGTCTCGCCTCCCTGGCCGCTGCCACAGTGTCCGCTGTCTCCCCACTCTGGGTGACCAAGATCACGAGCGGGTTGCCCTTCGGATGTGGGGAATAACGGTATTCGGATGCCATCTCCACCTGGACAGGCATCTTGGACAGCTCTCCTATGATATATTTGCCGACAAGCCCCGCATGGTAGGAGGTGCCGCACGCCACTATCTTTACAGAATCGTAGCGGCCGGTATATGCCCTTCCTGGGCCCCCGTTTATAGGCATGCCCAGCAGTGATTTGTGCACCGCATAGGGCTGTTCGAATATCTCCTTGAGCATGAAATGAGAGTATCCTCCCTTCTCCGCGTCCTCCAGGTTGAGGTCCACGACGTCCTCTTCCCTATGCACCTCTTCTCCTTTCCCATCCCATATCCTATAGCCATCGGGGTCGATGGTCACGATATCCCCATTTTGCAGGTAGACGACACGGTTCGTGTGCTCCAACACCGCAGGCATATCGGATGCCAGGAACACTTCTCCATCCCCCACCGCCATTATCAGAGGGCTGTCCATCCTGGCCCCCACCACAACATCCTCGTCAGAGTGGATCACTGCCAGGGCAAAGGAGCCATGAAGGCCTTTCAGCGCCCGTTCCACCGCATCCTTCAGGCTTCCGTCATAATATTTGGCGATGAGGTGTGGTATCACCTCCGTGTCCGTCTCCGAACGGAACTTCACCCCCTCCTTTACCAACTCCTCTCTAATATCTATATAGTTCTCTATTATGCCATTGTGCACCACTGCTATAGAACCCGAGCGGTCCATGTGAGGGTGAGCATTGTCCTCCGATGGTACGCCGTGCGTGGCCCAACGCGTGTGCCCTATGCCCCTGAAGCCCCCGAGCTCAGGCATGGATATGATGAGGTCCTGAATGCTCCCCTTCCTCTTGTGGAACCTCAACTTTCCTTTCTCCACCACGGCCACTCCTGCGGAATCATAGCCTCTGTACTCCAGCCTCTGCAGCCCTTTTACTATCAATGGCGCGGCCGTTCGCTGCCCTCGATATCCTATGATCCCACACATGGTCTACACCACCTTGGAGCCATTCTGTATGTTCCCCGAAAGCCTGTGGAATGGCTCTACGGAACAGTTGGCGCCCACTATCGCCCCTGGCAGGGTCGCGGTCTGGGCGCCTATGTGCGTATCCTCACCAATCACTGCCCCCATCATCTCTACCTTTTGATAGCCGTGGACGCTGCGCACGTCGCAACTGCCCACGACGGTGGAGAAATGTCCTTCTATAACGACACCGGGGGCTATGACACTGTGGTTTATGCTCGAAAATGGGCCTATAGCCACGTCGTCCATTATCACGCTCTGCTCTATCTTTACATATGGGTCTATACGCACATTGTCGCCAATGGCAGTGGCAGGGGTGATGACCACATGGGGGCCTATCTCGCATCCCCTACCTATTATGACAGGGCCCTGGATATAGCATCCCTCCCGTATCAGCGCGCCTTCGCCTATGGATACTGGGCCGCGGATGGTGGCCTTCTGGCTCACCGTCCCCTGGAGCTTCGTCTCTACTTTGGCAAGGGCGGATTCACATGCGGCAATGAGATCCCAAGGATGCACGGCGTCCATCCAGCGCCCGGGAGCGACCACTGCGCCCATGGGCTGTCCCTTCTCCATGCGGGCCATGGTGAAATCAGTGAGGGCGTGCACCCCTCTCTTTCCCTCCGCCTTTATGCTCTTGAATATCTTGGGGGTGAAACGGTATATGCCAGTGCTAATGAGATTGCCTATCTTCGGCTCCACATCCCTCCGTATACCAGATATCCTGTCCCCGGAGGTTATCACCATCCCGTATTTGGCTGGGCGGGCGCTCTGCACCACGAGAAGGGCGCTTTCCATTTTTTCCGTCTTCTCGAGGAATAACGAGAGGGCCTCGGGATCTATGATATTGTCACCCGGATATACGAGGAAGGGGCCGTCCACCATGCCCTCTGCCTGTGCGACGGCGTGGGTGGTTCCCAACTGCTTCTTCTCCGTGGCATATCTTATCCTGACATCCCACTTCTTCCCATCCTGGAAATAGGACATGATATTCTCTTTCTTGTATCCAACGACCATGATCATGTCCCTTATGCCCACCTGTCTCAATGCCTCCACCGCATACTCCAAAATGGGCTTGTTGGCCACTTTGAGCATGACCTTTGGCATGGACGTGGTGAGCGGCCTCATCCGAAGCCCCTCTCCAGCGGCTAGTATGACTGCCTCCATCTTCTTCACATCCCTTGGTCTCGGAATAGGTTTCCGGGGATGAAGATACCCAGGGCACGTTTATATATTTTCCTGGTGGCGGCCTGCCCGCCGCCGCCCGTAAAAGGGCCAAACTTAAATGCTACTAGGAACATGTGCTCTCTCCAACGGAAGAGGTCAGGAGGAAAGAGATGGTCGATCTGAATATAGGCATGGGGATCCAGAAGCTGATGCTGCAAGAGATGGGAGCCATGGGCTCCCGTGTCCTCAGTGAACAATGTGACAAGATGAAGACCAGGCCCGAACAGATAAAGACGAGAGACATCTCAACCCTCTCCCGGAACATAACACGAGCCCTCTCCCCTGTCATAGGCTATGTCCGGGCAGTGCACATCGGACAGGATATCCTGAGATACAAGGCGTCCATGGAGTTGGAGGAGGCAAAAGCAAAGCCTATCTCCGCGATCAACCAGAGGAGAGAAGTAGATATATTGTTCCAGTTGGGGAGTGTCTCATATCAGATGGGGGAGTGGGAGGAAGCGAAGAAGCATTTCAAGGATGCCATGAGGCTCGCCAAGAGCATCTCGTATGTTCTGAGGACCGGAGAGTGCCTCTGCCAAATTGGCCACATACATAAGGAGAAGAGCGAGTGGAACAGCGCGATCCAGAACTTCGAGAATGGTTTGGAACTGTCAAGATCCGTGAACGACATGAGGGGGGTCGCAGATGCATACAGAGGATTGGGATTCGTGTATTGGAGGAAAGGGGACTATGCCCGGGCCATAGAGAACTACGAAAAGAGCATAGGGATCGGCAAGCGCATCAAGGAGAAAGGCAGGATAGGAGTGATCAACCTGGAGTTCGGCAACGTCTATAACGCTAAAGGAGAGTTGGAGAAGGCCGAGGAATATTACCTACGCAGCCTGGAGTTCTTGAAGGAGGTGAAGGACTATGAACAGATGGGGAGGGCCTACAACAACCTGGGCGACATACATCTCCAACGTGAGGAGTGGGAGGAAGCGATAAAGGACTTCAAGAAGTGTAGGGAGTCCGGCGAGATCATAAATCACGACACGCCCAAAGGATGGGCGCTTCTCAATCTTGGAGAGGCACTGGCCAGATTGGGCAAGGTGGATGAGGCGGTGGCTAGCTTGGACGAGGCACTGGTCATATTATCAAAACTGGACATGAAAGGCGGGATCGCGGTCACATACAGGAACTATGGAGTGGCATACAGATACAAGAAGGAGTGGGAGACCGCTAACGAATATTTCGAGAAGGCACGGGAGGAGTTGAAAGAGTTGAACTCCCCCTATGAGGAGGGCCATCTCTATTATGAATGGGGGTCGATGTGGAAGGATGCCTGGCGCGACAAAGAGAGCGAAGAATGCCTGGAAAGATCACTGGGCATATTCAAGAAGCTGGGAGCGAAGAAGTTCGCAGAGAGGGCGAAGAAGGCGCTGGAAGGATAGACCACATCTCAATGCTCCCCCCCCCCCCCAAAACCAATATCTACCAGTTCGCTTATCACGTGTCGTAGGCAGATAGGAGATGAGTTCAATGAGAGATCCAAAGGCTTTCCTAAGGGCAGAGTATGAAGAGCTTGTTAAGAATGGATTCAACTGGGAACTACGGGAACTGCAGGGCCCCTCTACACCCAGGTGTATCGTGGACGGCAAAGAGGTAATAATGCTGTGCTCCAACAACTACCTCAACCTATCCAACCATCCTCGCCTGAAAGAAGCGGCGAAGAAGGCGGTGGACACCCACGGCGCCGGCTCCGGAAGCGTGCGGGCCATAGCGGGAAACATGGACCTGCACTTCCAGTTGGAGAAGGCAATAGCCCGGTTCAAGCACACAGAGGCCTCTTTGTACTACCAGACCGGTTTCGCGGTGAACGCCGGCCTCATACCACAGCTTGTAGGGAAAGGAGATACGGTGATCAGTGACGAGCTGAACCATGGGAGCATCATAGACGGCGTGCGACTGACCAAAGCGGACCGTGGGGTATACCCACACAGCGACATGGCCGGATTGGAGAAAGCCCTCAAGGAGGCGGACAAGAACAACGCCCGCCGTGTCCTCGTGATCACTGACGGCGTGTTCAGCATGGACGGCGACATCGCCAACATGCCCGGCATAGTCAAGCTGGCCGAGGAATACGGTGCCATGAGCTATGTGGACGATGCCCATGGAGAGGGCGTGTTGGGTCCGGACGGCCGGGGTATAGGCCCCCATTTCGGCCTGGAAGGAAGGATAGACGTGGAGATGGGAACGTTCTCCAAAGCATTGGGGGTCGTGGGAGGACTGGCCGCCGGGAGCCGCGACCTCGTTAACTTCGCTTTCAACAGATCCAGAACATGGCTGTTGTCCGGCAGCGCGCCGCCTGCAACGGCTGCGGCCTGCAAGGCCTCCATAGAGGTACTGGAAAGTGAACCACAACATGTTAAGACATTGTGGGACAACACCAACTACTTCACGAAGGAACTAAAAAGCATTGGCTTCGATACTGGCCACAGCGAAACGCCCATAACACCGGTGATGTGCGGGGAGAGCCACAAAGCCAAGGCCCTCTCCGATGCCATGATGGAGGACGGCGTGTTCGCGCTGCCCATAGTCTTCCCGATGGTGGCACGGGACAAGGCAAGGATAAGGACCATGATGAACGCCGGTCTGACACGGGAGGATCTGGACAAAGCATTGGAGGCCTTCGAGAGGAACGGAAAGAAGGTCGGGATACTCTAGAACGGAAGGTGGAAAGGTGGACAAGATATCACAAAGGGGCGCATAGAATGCCCACCGTGTTGAGCAAACGGATCTATATCCTTCTGACCCAGGAGATGGGTCCGATGGGCAAGTTCATACTGAAACAGCAGTGCGCCAAGCTCGACATAGACCCCAAGAAGATAGAGGCAAAGGACATACCCCGCCTCTCCGCCGTCCTACCTGCCGCCATGTCCTCCTTCGTCGGAGAGGAAGGGGCGAGGAAGATAACGAAGAACGTGAGCAGACTCGCCGTACTGGGCACGGATGTGAAGGGGGCGGACATATACAAGAAAAGAGCGAGGATCGATGCACTGAACGAGATAGGAGAGACATGCAGACTCAGGGGTGAGGAGGAGGCCCTGGAGTATTACGACCAGGCGCTGCACCTGAGCGAGGAGATAAAGGATGCTGGAAGGAAGGCGAAGACCTACTCCAATATCGGCCTGATGCACGAGCAGAGCGGCAGATGGGACGAGGCGCTGGAAAACATGAACAAGGGACTAGCCCTCTTCCGGAAGATGGAGAACACAAAGGGCATGGCCGACGCCTATCGGGGCCTGGGTAGGGTGCACTGGCGGGCAGGGGACAACAAAAAGGCCCGGGAATTCTATCTGGAATGTTTGGAATATGCCGAGAAAGCCAATGCCAACGACATCCTAGGCGAGGTGTACATCGATCTGGGCAACCTCTACGGTAGCATAAGCGATTGGCCCCAATCCATGGGAGCCTTCACCAAAGCCATTAGCTACCTCCAGAAAGAGAAGAATTTTGAAGAGATGGGACGGGCCTACAGCAACATGGGCGATTCGTGCATGAAACAGAACCTTGTTGACAAGGCCATAGGCTATTTCAAGAAGACCTTCAGCATCGGAGAGGAGATAGAGAACATAAGGATAACCGCCTTCGGCTGCGTGAACCTGGGGGACGCCTACGCGAAAAAAGGACGACTGGAAGAGGCAGAGAGATACAACAAGCGGGCACTGGAGATATTCGAGAGCACAGAGGAGAAGATAGGCCTTGCCTATGTCTACCGCAACCAAGGCATGATACACCGCGGCAGAAAGGAATGGGGCAAAGCCGAAGCACAGTACAAGAAGAGCGCCAGCGTATTGGAGGAGCTGGGCATAATAGACGAGCTGGCATACGGCATGCTCGAATGGGGAAATGCATACAAAGAGAAGGGGGATGACACGAGGGCAAAAGAATGCTTCGAGAAGGCGATAATATTATTCAAGGAACTGGGGGCGGAGAACAGCGTGGAGAGAGTGAAGAAGGAGATGGGATGAGGATGACACCGCCCAATATCCCCTATCTACACGACAAACCGGAACTCCTCAGGCTCAAGTCCTTACGCCGCGAGTTCCACGCCTACCCCGAGACCGCGTGGACTGAGTTCCGGACCACCGCCCGCATATGCGATCTTCTGGAGGACATGGGCTACGAACTGATATATGGCAAAGAGTTGGATGACGGAAAGCCACGGTTCGGCCTACCCTCCTACAAGGAGGACAAAGAGGCCTATGACGCAGCCGCCGAGATGCTGGGCTCGGAGGAGAGGATATGCAACATGAGGGATGGGAACACAGGGGTCATCGCCCGTATGCGCTGCGGTCCTGGACCGAAACTCGGCTTTCGTTTTGATATGGACGGTCTTCCCATCATGGAATCCGGAGAAGAGGGCCATCTCCCCACCAATGAGGGCTTCGCCTCCAGAAATAAGAATATGCACGCCTGCGGACATGATGGACACATAGCCATCGGTCTGGGCCTGGCAAAAAGGATCGCCGATAATCGTAAGAGCTTGAAGGGAGATTACTATCTGATATTCCAACCGGCGGAGGAAGGGGGGCTGGGAGGGCAGGTGTTCTCCCGCAACGGAGCATTGGATGGATTGGACCGTTTCGTTGCGATACATGTGGGCATCGTCCCGGAGAGAAAGCTCGTGTGCTGCCTATCCTTCCTTGCCATGAAGAAGTGCAATGTAATATTCATGGGAAGAAGCGCCCACGCCGCCATCGCCCCCCATGAGGGAAAGAACGCATTGCTGGCGGCGACCACCGCCGTTAACGCCATATATGCAATTCCACCACATGAGAAAGGAGAATCACGGGTAGGGGTGGGCCAATTCCATTCCTCCAACGCCCCCAATGTCATATCCGACCGCGCCCTGCTGGACGTAGAGGTCAGAGGGGAGGACAACGAGATATGTGAGGACATGGTCGAACGGGTCATGGAGATACTCCGGGAAGCGGCGAAGACACACAAAGTGAAGCTGAATGTGGAGGACAACGGATACACCATACGCGCCCCCAGCAGCCCAAGGCTCTGCGCTAGGATACGAAAGGCGGCCCTCAAAGTAGGAATACCGGAGGAGGCGATCATCGACGAGCGTCTCGCATTGGGAAGCGAGGACGCACCCTTCATGATGGAGGCGGTGCAGAAAGGGGGCGGAGAGGCTGCCTATATCTGCCTGGGCTGCTCGACACGGGGCGGACATCACAACCCCGATTTCGATTTCGATGAGGACCTGCTATTGTGGGGTGTAGAGATGCTCTGGAAGCTGGTGGAGAAGAAGAAAAAGAAGAAGTCAGGCAGTAAGAAACAGTCCTAGAACTGTACCATTGTTGTTATAAGCTCCACCGTCAATTCTTCATATGGTGAGAAAGATGAAGAGTGGGATCGGGGCGATAGTATTGGTCCTTTTATTGGTGCTCTGCATGTTCGTCCCGCCAGCGTCTGCTGATGGCGGGATGATACCCGTGACCCAGTTCACGGTCTACGAGCCCGGCCAGAAGGCGATCATAGGATGGAACGGAACCACAGAGATAATGATACTCTCCGTGGACGTGTACGGGAGCGAGGTATCCCACGGCCTCCATTTCGTTCCCTTCCCCACTATCCCAGATGTAGAATTGGGCAGCGTGGAATCCTTCGAGGAACTGAACAAGCTGCTTGAGGAGAGCATGTGGAGCGATAGGAACCATGGAGCCCTTAGTGCGGGAGCAGAAGGTGGGAACAGCTCTGTGGAGATAGTGTTCCACGAGGAGATAGGACCGCATGACCTCTCCCTTTTGAAGGTGAACGACTACAACCATTTCTCCGAGTGGGTGGAGGAGTTCCTTTCCGCGAAGGGCTACGACGGCCCCTCGATGCCCGATAACCTGGAGGAGGCCGTGGCCCACTATCTGGAGAACGACATCCGCTACTTCGCATTCGACCTGGTAGAGATAGCTCCCGAGACCAAGAGCGTCGACCCTCTGGTGTACACGTTCGAGACCGACTCCCTCTTCTTCCCATTGGAAATATCCTCCATCATCACGGGGGATGTGGAGATAACCCTAGCATTGTTGAGCCCCTATGGGTTGGCGGTGGACTATTCCGGCCTGGTGGATATGGGTTTCCACCATCTCACAGGTATGAATCTCGATCATGAAGAAGTGGAACGGATATCGGAAGATGTGGGTGAACTCTTGCCGAACACGGCCAGGCTGGAGGTCTATGAGAACACGTTCCATCTCTCCGATCTGGAAGGGGATGTGTGGGGACCGGTTCTTGAAGATTTCTCTCTGCTCTATACAGGGTCCAGTGCAATGGATCCCCTCCAAGAGGATCTGAACGGGGACGGAGTTCTGGATCTCATACTCTCCATAGAAGATCGTATCGTGGCGGTTGATGGAAGAACGGGAGCCATACTCTGGGTCAATGCGTGTCTTTCACCGTCCTCTGAGCCCGAGTGGGGCGCTTACACGACATACACGAGCCTGATCGATGTGGAAGAATATGGGGTGTCAGGTGTGCTGATAGTGAAGAATGTGGGAGTCTGGTTCCTTGAACAAGCAACGGGACGGACCGTGTGGAGATATGATTTTATCGAGGAGGAGTGGTATGCTGGAATTCATCTCTTGAAAGGAGATGGAAGCTCGCGGGTTCTCTTGGAGATCGATCTTCGTTCCTCCTCTTATTCCGGCGGATATTATTATACCTCATCTGAGAGGGAGACCGTGTGCCTGGATCTCGCTTCCGGAGAGAGAACATGGTCTCTCATCTCGCCCCTCCGAATATTCGGTTGCATGGACATCAACGGGGATGGAGAAGACGATATACTGAGAACCGACGGAAGCAATCTTCAACTGATCGATCGGGATGCGGTATTGATATGGGAGAGCGGAGTGAGCTACAATATGCTATATCCCCTTCTAGACGTGAACGAGGATGGCTGGCAGGATATACCGTATACACGGTGGAAAAATGGCCAGAACGTAGTTGGGATGTTGAATGGCGCATCCGGCGGGTCACTGTGGGAAACGGATGTGGGCACCTCATCATCCTGTATGTTCATTCCCGAGGAGAAGAGGGCTGTTCTATACGGTGACATGTTGCGCATGGTGGACATGGAAACGGGTGAAATAAAATGGAAAAGTCCGTACAGTAATTATATATGTAGCATCGACACATGCGATATCAACGGAGATGGAACAAAGGACATCCTATTCTCCACCTATTCCTATGGCTACCCCTCTGGGAACTCTACACTTTCTGCACTTGATGGGAGAAATGGAATTACGATATGGGATAGGTCTTTGCCCGACACCCGTGTTTCTAGCGTAATAATAGAGGACACAGAAGAAAGAGCAATGGTCTGTTCTTCTAGCTATCTAAGGATAGAGTGCATCGGTATCCAGGATGGAAACGAGAGATGGAATCTCACGGCTGAAGATTTCGGGAGCATACAAGAGGACAATTATTACTACCGCTATCCTACATTTTCCGTTCGGGATGGAGCGCTATACCTCAGATCCCTTTCTCTGTACGAGATAGGATGGGATGGGAGCGTGGAGGAATTGTTCTCTTCTGGAGAATGGGTAGAGTCCTTTTTCCTCCCGGAAGACCTGGCTGGTCCACTAGTGGTGAGGACCAGGGACAAGCTCTATGTGTCAGGCGCTCTCACGCCCATAGAACTGGAAGCGGATGGAGGGAAGGAAACCGACGACGACACCCCATTATCGATATTCATAGTTCCTGTTGTGCTAATAATTGTCGTCGTGCTCGCTTATCTAGGCCTGATCAAGAGGAGGCGCCAACCTTTTCAACCCCATTGTGCATCACCCTCCAATGACACTCCGGGTAGCGGTTCTAGCATCGGGCAGGGGGAGCAACTTCCAGGCTCTCATCGACAGCAGGGAGAAGAGCCCTGTAGAGTTCGTGGTATTGGTGGTCAACAGGAAGGAGGCGGGGGCCACCAAGAGGGCGGAGAAACATAGCATCCCATGGAGATATGTGGACCACAGGAACAAAACCAGGGAGGCATTCGAGCAAGAGCTCATAGATGTTCTGGACCTATATAGGCCGGATTTGATCGTCCTAGCTGGTTTCATGCGCATACTCACACCCCTCTTCGTCAACCATTATCCCAACAAAATCATCAACATCCATCCAGCCCTGCTGCCCTCCTTCCCTGGCACCCACGGCCAGCGGGACGCCCTCGCATACGGGGTGAAGGTGAGCGGCTGTACGGTGCACATAGTGAGCACAGACGTGGACGGCGGCCCCATCCTCGTCCAGCGCACCGTTCCGGTGTTGGATATGGATACGGAAGAGAGTTTGGCGGCGCGCATATTGAAGGAGGAGCACAATGCGCTGCCCGAAGCGGTGGAATTGTTCGCCAGCGGGCGTGTCAGGGTGGAAGGGAGGCGTGTCTGCATACTCCAGGATGGGCCCTGAGAGAGCAATGACCGAGGGAACGGCCGGGAGAAGGTCTAAATACCACGGCCTTCATATCATATTTGTGTAGACCCAGGAGGCCAAAGCCATGAATTACCAGAGACGTACCGTTAACGAACTTATGCGGCTGAACCCCATCAAATGCGACCCAGACATCTCCGTATTGGACGCGGCCAGGCTCATGTCTGACAAGGGCGTGGGAAGCATTCTCGTCGTACAGGAAACAGGTGCTCTGGGCATAGTGACCGAGAGGGATATATTATCCAAGATAGTGGCCACGGGGAAGAGACCCGACGAGGCTAACCTGGCCAGCATAATGACCAGCCCTCTCGTCACCGTTTCTCCCAACGCGGACATAACCGTAGCGGCCAAGCTCATGGTGAAGCACAACATCCGACGCCTGCCGGTGGTGCTCGAAAAAGAGCTCGTCGGCGTCGTGACGGATTCGGACATACTCGGAGCCTCCGCCCATCTCATAGCCTCCAGCGAGGACCTGAAGAACCTCATATGCCTGGATGACGACACCCCCGGGGAGGAGATGGCCGGATACTGCGAGACATGTAAGGCATTCTCCAACCGCCTGGAATCGATTGACGGCCGCCTGATATGTGAAGAGTGCAGAGAGTGATCGGCCCCCTTGTACGTTCTCGTAGGCAAGTCTTTAATACCGCCCCTTTGATGCACGGTTGAACACCATGTTCGAAGACGAGTATCAACTGGATTTCTTCAAGCGTAACGGCTTCTTCCGCAAGACATGCCCCAGTTGCAATTCCGCGTTCTGGACAAGAGATAGTGAACGAAAGCTGTGCGGCGACACACCATGCGTTGAATACGGGTTCATAGGCAAACCCATCACCTCACGGCCCTATACCATGGACGAGATGCGACGTGTCTTCCTCGACTATTTCCATGAGAGAGGGCATGGCATCGTCGACCCATATCCTGTTGTGGCACGTTGGAGGAACGACGTGTTGCTGGTCAACGCCAGCATATACGATTTCCAACCCCATGCGACCTCCGGTCTGGTCCCTCCCCCTTACAACCCTCTCATAGTCTCCCAGCCATGTATACGGATGACAGACCTAGACCAGGTGGGCAAGACTGGCAAGCACATATCCAGTTTCGAGATGATAGGG
>DAOVJP010000090.1 GCA_030673205.1 Thermoplasmata archaeon | reverse complement strand
TATGTTCACATGGAAATCGTCGCCGTCCCGGTCCACTTCGACCTGGTATATGACGCCCCCGTGTTTGTAACATATCTCCATGGTCACTCACCTCCCATGCGCCATTTGCCGCTGCGCTTCCATGGGGAGTATGGGTCGCGGTGTGCCTCGCCGCCTCCCCGTTCCTTTTGTATCGTGTAGTGGAGGAGATCATATATGGAGGCGGCCATGATCGCCTCGACCGGTATCTCCTCCGCGTGTTTCCAGTTCTGGAAATAGTCATCTATGAAATGGGTGGTTATGTTCCCCTTTCTGAACTCGGGGTGTGCGATCACCTCCTTCAGGAAGGCCACGTTGGTGGTGACGCCCATGGTCACATAGTTGGATAGGGTCCAGACCATCTTACCGATCGCATCGTCCCTGCTCTCCCCATATACTATGAGCTTTGCCAGCATGGGATCGTAATAGGGGGTGATCTCGAGGCCGCTCTCTATGCCGGTGTCATGGCGTATATTGACCCCCTGGGGCACTTCCATGCGCTGTATAACGCCGGTGGAGGGTAGAAAGCCCTTTTCCGGGTCTTCGGCATATATCCTGCACTCTATGGAATGACCGCGCTGGTGCACATCCTCCTGGCTCAACGTCAACTTCTCCCCGGAGGCTATCCGAAGCTGCCATTTGGCCAGGTCTATGCCTGTGGTGGCCTCGGTTATGGGATGTTCCACTTGCAGGCGCGTGTTCATCTCCATGAAATAGTATTGGGAGCCAGAGAGCATGAATTCCACGGTGCCAGCATTGGTATATTTCACGGCTTCCGCGGCCTGCACCGCCGCCTTTCCCATCTCTGCCCGCAATTCCGAGGTCAAAGCCACGCTGGGTGTCTCCTCCACGATCTTCTGGTGGCGCCTTTGGATAGAGCACTCTCGCTCAAAGAGATGTATTGTGTGGCCTTGTTCGTCCGCCAATATCTGGAATTCTATGTGCCTCGGCTCTTCCAGATATTTCTCTATGAACATGGTATCGTTCCCGAAGGCGGATAGTGACTCTCGTTTTGAGCTCTCCAGGGATTCTTCCATGTCCTCTTCCTCTCGTATTATCCTCATCCCCTTCCCACCGCCCCCTGCGGCGGCCTTGATGATGACTGGATATCCTATCTTCTTCGCCTGTGCCTTGAAATTCTCCAGGCTCTGATCATCCCCGTGATAGCCCGGTATGATCGGCACATGGGCCTTCTCCATGGTCTTCTTGGCCGCTATCTTGTCCCCCATGAGAGTGATGACCTCCGCAGGGGGTCCGATGAAGACCATATTCGCTTCCCAGCAGCGCCGGGCGAAATCAGCGTTCTCGGAAAGAAAACCGTATCCTGGGTGGATGGCATCCGCCCCCGTATCCTTGGCCGCTTTCAACACCTTGTCCATGTTCAGGTAGCTCTCCGCCGGCGTGGGTTCGCCTATGCAGACGCTCTCGTCCGCCAAATGGACATGGGGAGCCTTCTCATCCGCTGTGGAATATACCGCCACGGTGCTCACTCCCATCTCCTGGCAGGCATGGATTATTCGGACAGCTATCTCGCCTCGGTTGGCTATCAACACCTTCTTGAACATCATTTCACACTCCAATGGGGTCTTCGTTTCTCCAAGAACGCCCCTATTCCTTCCTGGCCCTCAGGGGAGGTTCTCAGTTCGGCTATGAGCCCGACCGTATACTTCCGTGCTTCCTCCCACCCCATATCCGTGACCTTGGCCACTAACTCCTTGTTCCTGGCTATGGCTATCGGGCCGGAGGATGAGAGTATCTTTGCCTTCTTTTCGACGATCTCATCCATATCTCCGTCCACTATCTCATCCACGAGCCCATATTCCCTGGCCTGTTCAGGGCCGAAACGCTCTCCCGATATGAACAGGTATCTGGCCCTACTCGGGCCGATCCGTTTGAGCACATAGGGGGAGATGACGGCCGGTGCAATACCCAGTTTCACCTCGCTGAAGGCGAATTTTGCGTCTGGGACAGATATGACATAGTCGCACACTGCCAGAAGACCAAGGCCGCCCCCGAAAGCCGAGCCGTTTATCCTGCCCAACACAGGCTTGGGACACGTGTATATGGTCTCGAACATGTCGGCCATGGCCCAAGAATCTGCCTCGTTCTCTTCGCGGGTATAGCCTATCATGCTCTTCATCCAGTTGAGGTCGGCTCCGGCGCAGAATGACTTGCCAGTGCCAGTAAGGACTATGCAACTCACCTCTTTATCCTCCCCCAACTTCCGAAAACAATCTTCCATCTCTTCTATGAGCTGGCTATTGAATGCGTTGTGTATCTCCGGGCGGTTCAATGCAACGGTGGTTGTTTTCCCAACATCCACATCCAGCATCTCGTATTCGCCCATCTATCTCACCCTATCCTCTTCAAACCCTCAGGATATCGTTTGGAGGCCAGCTCCGAATATATGTTCTTGAACTTCATCCACTGGTCCTTGTAGTCCTGGTCTATCTGGCCCTTGAGCTTGGCCGGGATGCCCACAGCTATGTTCTCGGGCGGTATCTCCTGTTTGCTCCGGACCACACATCCCTCAGCCACCACGGCCCATTTGCCGATGACCGCATAATCGGAAACGATAGCTCCCATGCCTATGATGCAGAAATCCTCCAACGTTCCTCCATGTATTATTGCGCCGTGGCCCACGGTCACGTTGTCCCCTATGATCGTCCTCTCACCGGGCCTCGCATGGAGAACGCAATTCTCCTGGATGCTCGTATCGTCCCCTATGATTATAGTGCCATAATCCCCTTTTATCTTCGCCCCAGGGCCGATGAAACATCGGGCTCCTATGCTCACATCCCCCACGATGGACGCATCCTCTGCAACGAACGCACTCTCGTCTATCTTAGGCGTTCTTCCTTCAAATTCGTATATCGCCATACTATCAAGTCCAAGGAGGACAGCTATCAGGCATCTATAAAAGGTTTTGTTCGGCAATTGCCGTTCCAGCGCCTAGCTCAGTTCTTCCTCTTATGCAGGAACGCCTCTATCTTATCCTCGAAGAACTCCGTGCCCGCTGTTTCCGATATGGCATTTCGCTCTTTGACGAAGTGCTTGTCCAACCCGATCAGATATGCCTGATTGAGAAGACGCTTGCTCATACCCAGAGCCTCCGCCGATCGGCCCTCCAGATCCTCCGCCCATTTCATGGCCTTTGCTTCCAGGTTCTCCGGCTTCACCAACGTGTTGACCAAGCCCATCTCGTACGCCTCTTCAGCGTCGAAGGTGTCTCCGAAGAACACCATCTCGCAGGCCCTCTGGTACCCCACGAGCCGGGAGAGGAAGAAGGTCCCGCAGCCGGGAGCAAGCCCTATTCGTATGAAACCAGTGTTGAACGTGGCGCTCTCGGATGCCAAGACCAGATCGCCACCCAGAACGAGTGCTAACCCCGCTCCGGTAGCATGTCCGTTAACGGCCACCAGGACAGGCTTCAACATGGAACGCATCTTCCTTACACAGCGCTGCACACCCTCCGCGAGTTCCCCGAGCGAGTGGGGCTTGTCCTCGGCGCTCGCCATCTCCATTATATCCCCTCCGGCAGAGAACGCCTTGCCAGCGCCCGTGAGCACCACCATCCGCACATCCGTGTCGGCATCCGCAGACTCCAGGGCGGCAAAGATCTCTCCAGTCATGGATATTGTTAAGGCATTCTTCTTCTCAGGCCGATTGAGGATGAGCCACGACACGTTCCCTTTCCTCTCCACGATCACCAGTTCCGATTCCATGTGAGCACCAGGGAGACCATACTTAGAAGGGTATATGGGATTTGTGGCGTCGTCAAGAGCGTGTAGCCTCCGTTGGACGCTCATCGCCACGTGTGCGTTCACCACGCGCTTGTACCTACCACGTCGTCTCCCATTCATTGGGCGGGTCTGTGCTTACCAGCTTGTGGTCCACTCGTTCGTGGGGTCTGTGCTCACCTGGATGAAGTATCCTTTGTCGGCTTCCATGTTGAAGTACGAGGTAAAAGGTTCCTGGCTGGGCTCATATTTCATCCATCCGCTTGTGGTCCACCGGCGTATCATCAGCACGTTCACAGTCGGGTTCTGTGCCTCTATCTCTGTTGTGGCGTTCTTGCAGCCTTCGGGGCCGAAGCCACTATCAGGCCTTTCCAGGTCTGTGGGTGGGCTTATGAGGTTGAGACCCGCTCCCATTGCTATGGTCTGCGGCGACTCGAACACCAGGCCGCCCACGCGCCATTCGTCTGTGGGGTCTGCGTCTAGCTGTATGAAATAGCCCTCCTTGGCGTACATATTGAAGTAGGATGTGAATGGTTCTTGGCTGGGCTCATATTTTTCCCATCCGCCGGGGGTCCATCTGCGTATCACCAGCACGTTCACAGCCGGGTTCTGGGTCTGTATCTCTAGAGTAGCATTCTTGCAGCCCTCGGGGCCGAAACCGCCATCTGGGCGGATCAGGTCTATTGGCAGGTCCATGCCCACGAGGTTTAGTCCTGCACCCATGGTTATCACGGATTTGGCACCCATGGTGCTGTTGGCGCTATCCCCGTCGTATACGTCGAAGGCTCGGACGATGTAATAGTACTCGGTGGTGTCATCCCATGAGTTCGTCAGGTCCATGGTGCTCGTTGCCAGTATGTCTCCCCAACCTGCGGGAACGGTCCACGGCCAAGGGGCGTGTGGGCTTGTGGAGCGGTAGATGCGGTAGTGTACGAGATCCATGTTGCCGTTGGCGCCCTCTTCCCACGATATCCTCACCGCTGAGCCATCGTGTGTTATGGCGAGGTTGATGGGGGCCGCTGGTGCTATTCCGTCGCCCGCTCCTGTTTCGAAGAACATCTCTAATCTGCTGATGCTCATGTTGACCGGTCTGTTCTCGTTGATGAAGTTCTTGCCGGTGGAGGAGACGTTGACAATGGTCGTGTTCTCCGTCCATGTGCCAGGTCCGATGACGCGGTCCGCTACGATGATCCAACCCAGTCTTCCGTTAGCACCGGTCAGTCCAACATCCTGTAGATCCCCATCATCCGTGACCCATACCGTAGCTCCGTTCAACGGGTTGGAGCCCACGTCGTAGACCTCCACCACTAGGTAGTTCTTCACCGTGAGGTCAGCCGAGGGGCCGGAGGAGGGGTCTACCATATTATCGCTCCACGTATCAAAGCTACAGCTTAGGCTGTGTGGGTGGCTGCCGTCCGCCAACAGGAAGTTGTAGGTGTTCCCCAGGAAACTGCAGTTCTCTAAACGGAAGAGGGATGATGCGATGGTTGTGAGACTTATGGCCACACCGTTCTGTTCCAGCGTGTTCTCCCTGAACACCATATTGTCCTCTGGCTCCATTTTCACGCCAAAGTCTGTGCTGTCCGCGAAGAGATTCCCTTCCACTACCAACCAGGTGGTGTTGGAGGTGTTTAGGCCGATGTCCCATCCACGTATCTCGTTGTCGGAGATGGTGGCATGGGGGGTGTTGGCCAAGGATATTCCGGTGCTGTCGGGGCCAGTGCTTGGTCCGCCGACAAAGACTGCTGTGGGCTCTTGTGCCGTGTATTGTCGTACGAAGATGTTGTCCATGTACATTTCCAGGCTCTGGTCCCACGGAGGAGCCCACCCCACCAACAGGTATCTGTCTCCCCAAGAGGACACATCCACAGTGGTCATATCCTCCAATGCGCCGTCCATCCACACGCTCTGGTCATTGGGGGTGTGGGTGTGCATGATATTATGCCAAATCTCTGATCCGAGCTGCGGCAAGGCAGCAGAGGCCATTGGAACCCCGCCCACCATTATGCTGTGGTTGTTCTCAGCCATCCTATAATAGTCGTGTATGGTGAGACCGTCATAATCGTTCTCGGCCGTATATACCATGGAGGGGTTCGTCTCGGGGGTTATCTGCGTGTACATTCCATAGTCCTTTCCGTCTGCCAGATAATAGCTGTAGTGGAAGGCCAGAGAGTCTGGGAGGGCTAGGAGAGATACGAGGTTGCCCACGTTCCCAGACCCCATTCCACTGGTCATCTTGATGGCGCCGCCTTCGAGTGTGACACCCGCCGATCCCTCGGTGTGCATGTTCCAGAAGGAAGAAAGAGGTGTGGAACCATCGTAGAACAGTTCGAACACCGAGG
>DAOVJP010000450.1 GCA_030673205.1 Thermoplasmata archaeon | reverse complement strand
TCCTCATGGCTCATGAAATGCTTCCTCTTCTCGGGGTCAGCAAGAACAGCCTTCATATCCGATATGCCCTGTGTCATGCCGCCCATCACGCCTCCGCCCTTCGGGCTTGGTTCATCGGCGTCGGAGGTCTTCACCTCTTGTTTCTTGGGAGCCACAGTTTTTGCCGCCACGGGTTTCGCCTGCGCTGTCTCTTTCTTCTCCTCGACGGGCTGTTTTTCGTCTTTGGCTGCCGTTTTCTCAACCTTTTTGGTTGTCTGTTGGGGGGCATGGCTATCGTCAGTCATCTTACCACTTCCTACTATGCCTGTTCCGTTAATAAGCGTTTCTGTTAGTTCCAATAGGATGGTGTGGCCGTGGTCAGGCCATGAAGCGTTCCATCACTGCCTTCTGGGCGTGGAGTCTGTTCTCCGCCTCATCCAACACTATGCTGTTATCGCTGTCCACTACGCCATCCGTGACCTCGTATCCCCGGTGGGCGGGTAGGCAATGCATGAAGACATAATCCTCTTTAGCGTGTGACACTAGGGCTTCGTTCACCTGATATGGACGGAAGGCCCGTTCCTTTGCCTCGGCCTCTGCTCCTTCCTGTCCCATGCTTATCCAGACGTCTGTGTATATCACATCGGCCTCGGTCACAGCCTTCACGGGATCCCTTTCCATCACCACCGAACTTTCGTTCCTCTCGGCGATCTCCTGAGCCTTCATAAAAAGAGCCTGGTCCGGTTCATATCCTTCGGGACAGGATACCACCATGTCCATGCCGACTATGGCAGCGCCCAGCATAAGGCTGTTGCATACATTGTTCCCATCCCCCACATACGCGAGTCTCAATCCTTCGAACGGGCCCTTGTGTTCTTTGATGGTCAAAAGGTCGGCAAGTATCTGGCACGGGTGTTCCACGTCATCGAGGCCGCTTATGACAGGGATGGTGGCGTTGTCCGCCAACTCCCGCATGACCTTGTTGCTGAAGGCTCTGTACATGATGCCATCCAAGAAACGGCTGAGCACCCTGGCAGTATCGGCTATTGTCTCTCCCCTGCCTATCTGAAGGTCCTTTGGGCTCAGATAGAGGGAGTGGCCTCCGAGTTGTGTCATTCCAACCTCGAAGCTGACCCTGGTCCTGGTGCTGGGTTTCTCGAATATCATTCCCAGGCTCTTGTTTTTCAGTGGTTCGTATATCTCACCGTTCTTCTGTCTGGTCTTTATGAGGGATCCCCGGTCCAGGATCTCATTCATCTCGTCTTGAACGTCTAGTATTGATATCAGATGTCTCACCATGCTATTTTCCTCCGTATTTTTGTACACAGGGGTACAATGTTCGAGGAGCCACGGTTCTCCACACCTCTGTGCGGAGGATGGTGGAACATTTTAGTGTTCCATATATTCCTCGTAT
>DAOVJP010000156.1 GCA_030673205.1 Thermoplasmata archaeon | reverse complement strand
GACGAGGCGGTGAAGGCGGCGGCGAAGATAGTCGTCACCGGCATAAAGGAGGGGTGGATACCATGATGATGGTCATGTCCCGTACGCCGCTGCGGGTGAGCTTTGCAGGTGGAGGCACGGACCTGGCCGCGTATTATAAGGAGCATGGGGGAGCGGTTACGAGCACTGCCATAAACAAACACATCTATGTGGTGGTGAACGAGCGTTTCGATGACAGCATACGTGTGAGCTATTCGAAGACGGAGATCGTGGACAGCGTGGACGCCATCCAGCACGAGTTGGTGCGGGAGGCCATGAAGAAGACCGGTGTCATCTCCGGTGTGGAGATAACCACCATAGCGGACATCCCCTCTAGAGGAACGGGTCTTGGCTCGTCGAGCACCCTCACTGTTGGTCTTTTGAACGCCTTATACGCTTTCCACGGCGAGCCCCGCTCTAGGGAACGATTGGCCAGGGAGGCATGTGAGATAGAGATCGATCTGTTGGGAGCGCCTATAGGAAAGCAGGACCAGTACATCGCGGCACATGGAGGCCTGCAGCACATACGTTTCAATCGCGACGAGAGCGTTTTCGTGGACCCCATAATATGTGACTCGGAGACGAAGAAGGCCCTATCCCAGAATCTCCTCATGTTCTATACGGGAATTACTCGGAAGTCGCACGAGGTGCTCACCGAACAGAAGGAGAACACCTCCCGGAAGAAGGAAAATTTGGATGCGTTGAAGGAGCTAGCGTCTGTTGCAAGGGATGAGCTCAATCACAACAACCCCGTGGTATTGGGCGAGGTGCTCCGAAAGGGTTGGGACCTGAAAAAGCAATTGGCCAGTGGGATATCGAACCCGGACATAGACGCCATGTACACAAAGGCTAGGGACGCTGGCGCCGCAGGCGGGAAGATACTGGGCGCCGGAGGCGGCGGCTTCTTGTTGGTATATGCGGACCCTGAACATCATTGGCCTGTGCGACAGGCGCTCAAGGACCATCGGGAACTCGTGTTCGCTCTGGATTCCCAGGGGACGAAGATAATATACGTGGAAGAATAGCGCTGGATGAAAGGGGAATAGCACCGAATGAAAAGTTAGCCCCATTCTTTTTCGATGATAGAGACTATCTCATCTCCTGCTTTGCCCTTCCCATATAGGTCTGCCCTTTCTCCAGAAGGATGGAATGTTGTCATGGCCTTCTCTATCTTCTCCCTGTCTGCTCCGACCACCACGTTCCAGCCCGCATCCACGGTCTCCACCCACTCCGTCTCATCCCGTAGGGTGATGCAGGGCGTTCCCAGCATGTAGGCCTCCTTCTGCACTCCCCCCGAGTCCGTGAGCATGGCACGGGCATTGGCCAAGAGGGCTATGAACTCCATGTGTCCCACGGGTTTTATCGATCGAAGACTTCCTTTTGCTTCCAGACCCTGGGATGCCATGATCTTCTTTGTCCGGGGATGCATGGGAAGCAGCACGGGCATGTCGGCCGAGTCCAAAGCCTCCACTATGTTCCTCAATCTGTCCGGGTCGTCGGTGTTCTCCGCCCTGTGCACGGTAGAGAGAAAATATTCTCTTCGTTCCAGGCCACGACTAGATAGCACGCCTTCCTGACCGTCGCGGTCGAGGGCCGCATGCAGGGTGTCCACCATGGTATCCCCTACTCTATGAACTCCCTCCGTTATCCCCTCTTTCTGGAGGTTCTCCACAGCCGTGTCCGTGGGGCAGAAGAGCAGGGAGGAGATATGGTCTGCTAGAACCCTGTTTATCTCTTCTGGCATCCTGCGATTGAAGGAACGTAATCCCGCCTCCACATGGGCTACGGGCACATGCAGTTTTGCCGCGGCCAGGGCGCCTGCGAGGGTGCTGTTCGTGTCCCCATATATGATGACGCCGTCTGGGCTTTCGTCCTCTATGATCCGTTCCAGCCCCTCTAGCATCCTAGCCGTCTGTCTTCCATGGCTGGCCGACCCCACCTCCAGATTCATATCCGGCTCTGGTATGGACAGTTCGCGGAAGAAGGCCGCTGAGAGAGCATCGTCATAATGCTGCCCTGTGTGTACCAATATCTCCTGGTGTCCCCTAGCACGCAGAACATGGCTGACAGGGGCGGACTTGATGAACTGTGGACGGGCGCCCACCACGGAAACCACACGCATACGTGGGGATAGGGTAGGAGGGATAAAAAGTTATCAGGACGTCTTTTCGTGTAGGTAGAAAGGTATCAGGGTGTTCTTTTCATGTTCAAACAGAAGTGGCTTTGGAGGAAGAACGCCGCGGCTGCGTTCCCGAACAATATCCTTCCGCCTCTGCCCAATCGATTGAAGGAGGTCCAACGGATGCGGGGCGAGCAAAAACCCGCGTCTGCTAGGAGCTTTGCCCAGAACCGTGGTGATCGGTGCACTTTCCAATCTATCATCGGGGCGAAGGGGTTCTTCACATGCAGCATGCCGAAGAAGTTGTGCCTGGAGCAGTCGGTGATAATGATGTCCGCCCCTTCGTTCGCCAGCCCACCCAGTTTTCTGAAGATGGCCGCGTATCGCTCCACAGCTTCGTCGTCCTCTCCTAATCGCATGCAGGCCTCCTCGTCCAGGTGGTTGATGGAGTTGCCGAGGAAGATGATGTCGAACTTCCTTTTTCCCAGATCGAGATCCTGTATGGTGTCTGGCAAGAGCTGCACTTTTGCCTCCTCCTGGCCTCCGTCCGTCCGCCCTCGCTCTTCCCCTCTCTCCCTCATCCCCTCCTGCAGCCGCTCGAACTTCAACGCCACCCCCTCGCTTGATCCCCTAGCCTCCGGTTCGAGGCATAGAACATCCGTGGCCCCCATGCTAGCCGCATAGAAGCTGGCCAACCCCGCCCCACCTCCTATGTCCAGCATGCTTCTGTCTCTGATGGGCACATCCTTGAACAAATATTCGAGGCGGAATCTGAGATTATCCTTGGTGGAATACGATCCTTCTTGGATGGCGAGGTCCAGGTATTTTTCTAACCTTTCTTTCGTCGACATCGTTCGCTCCTCTGGCCTATGCACATTATACGGTCAATGCAACCCATGCTCCGCTCCATAGGTCTATGCTGCCCTTCTTCCCCAGCACTACCTCTCAACATTTAATATCTTCTAGCATAATCATTAAAAGGCTCCGACACGTTCAACCCAGCATGAAAGCCATCATCACCGCCGCAGGCATAAGTCCGGAACTGCTCCCCGCCACAAAAGCCGTGCCAAAGGAGATGTTCCCCGTGGGAAAGAAGCCCGCCCTCCAGCATGTTGTAGAGGAAGCAGTGGAGAGCGGCATAGAGGATATAATCATCGTCACCGGGCCGGGAAGAAGGGTCATAGAGGACCATTTCGATTGCGACTGGGGCCTGGACAAGGTTCTCGCGTCCATGGAGCTAGGAATGGAATTTGACAGCATCAAACGAATTGCCGATCAGGCCACCATACACTATGTCAGGCAGAGGGAGCCAAGGGGATTGGGTGATGCCATCCTGTGCGCTAGACACCACATAGGAGATGAGCCGTTCGCACTTCTTATGGGGGATGACCTCATCCTCAGCACCCAGGAGCCCGTACTTTCCCAGTTGTTCAACATACATCGAGGCACTGGGAAGACCGTGGTGGGTGTGGAAGAGGTATCGAAGAAGAGCACTGCCGCCTACAGCATCGTATCCGCCGGTGAGCCGCTGGAATTCTCCCTTCCTTCCTTTCTCATACACGGCGCCGTGGACAGGCCCGTCCCTAAGCAGGCTCCCAGTTGCCTCGCGTTGACGGGGCGGTACATACTGACGCCACCCATATTCAGGTTTCTGGCCCTGGAGGCCAGCTCTGTGGATGGAGAGGTCAAGTTGATACCTGCCCTGGACAAACTTCTCAGAAAAGAGGGCGGCATAGCAGTCCAGACCGCTGGTAAGCGATATGATATAGGGAACCCGAAGGAATGGATGGATGCGAACAAGGCGGTTCTCCAGCGCTAACGTTACTATGGTCCATATCTACGTGGTCGAACGCATAAGCCGTTCCAATCCCTCTTCGAAGGACACGCTTGGAGACCATCCAAGCATATCCCTGGCCCGATCTATGCAGCCCCTGGTCTCCGGTATCTCCCCCTTTCTTTTCTCCCCTGTAAAAGTTATTTCCGGGCTTTGGCCACTGATCTTGACCATGAGGTCCACCACCTCTTTCACGCTGTACGAAACTCCAGAGGCTATGTTAAAGACCTCACAGCCATCCGCAGCATACAGCCCTGCCAGTTCATAGGCTTTCAACACGTCGTCGATGTAGACGTAGTCGCGGCGGGGTGTGGGATCGAAGAGCTCAACACGCCCCTCGCGTAGCTGTCGGGCTATCTTAGGTATGAGCATCCTTGGGTCGCCGCCGGGGCCGTATATGTTGAACGGTCTGAGGATCACGCATCTGAGCCCGTGATCTTCGCAATACGCTTTGCAAAGCTCCTCTCCCAACACCTTGCTCCGGGCATAAGGGTTCGTGGGGTTGAGGGGATGTTCCTCGTCTGTGGGAAGGTAATTGGGTGGTCCATAG
>DAOVJP010000438.1 GCA_030673205.1 Thermoplasmata archaeon | reverse complement strand
CTATAAACACTTTCGGTGTGTGATGGTCATTGGGGCGCCGAACACGTTCCACGGGCCCTAGGTGGGTCTAGCTATGAACAGATGCACCATGGAATGGTCCATTTCGCTGTCGCTAGTCTTGGGAAGGGGGATCGCTCTTGGCTCCATTCTATGATACCAGTCCTTCATGCACCGTTCGGGGTTTAGCTTCCTGGTGACGAGTCGTTTGGAATATCTGGGGTCTAGAAGGGTTTGGAGCCCAAGTCGAATGGCCGTCCTTGGTGGGCTCGTGGAGCAACGCTCCTTCCCCCGTCTGGCTACAAGGTTCAACTTATCCAAGACCGTAAACATAGGGGGGTTCATCCTGTCGAACCCATATATGTTGGTCAATTTGAACGATGTCTCCTCCATCGTGTGCATCATCTCGAGGGGAACGATCTCGTTCACATGCTTCTTCTCATAGGTGTTGATGTCATATATCGGGCGGTTGGGCGTGGAGACCAGTATCCTTCCCTCAGGGTTGATAAGCTGTTTCATTCCTCCGAGCAGGGAGAGAGAATAATCGTGAGGCACATGCTCGAACACCTCGAAACAACAGATGATGTCTGCCTTTCCGATCGTGAAAAGCAGCTCTTCTATGCTCTTCTCCTCGGTCATATCCATGCAGAGGAAGCTGAGATTATCCCTGGAGAAACGCTTCTTCGCGAAGGAAACGGCTTTCTCCATTATGTCCACGCCGACGATCTTCCACCCCGGGAGGCGCCTGGCTAAGTAATCCGTTCCATAGCCCAACCAGCATCCTATGTCCAATAGCACGCCCCTGCTCTGCTTTCCAATAAACTCCCCCGCGAACTCATATATCGAAACAGCAGGAATAAGATAGGCCTTGTTCCCAGGAGGCAGAGGCAGACCGTCCAACATGTGTCTCACCCTTCGGTAGTCCCTCTTGTAATGAATGGAGCCCGCCCTCATAGCCATGTCACCGCTCATAGGTTCAGCCTCGCCAGATACAGAGGGGAGTGTGCTATCGATATAATAGCTTAATCGCTGTGGAGGTGAGAGTGAGAGGAGAGAGTGGGAGGTGAGAGTGGGAGGTGAGAGTGGGAGCCGTATTTGGAAAGTTACCTATCGGGAAATACTGGGTCTGCAAAGAAGGTGGTACTATCATCAAGCCCGGCGCAAAGAGATATGCCCCAACTGTGGAAAATGTACGCTCAAAGGAATAGAAGAATAAATGGAAAGAAGGAAGGGGGTTCGTCTAGGGTTTGTGGTTTGCAGGTCTAGACGGTGACAAGGGTGTCTACCGCGTCAACTCCGCCATTGCCGTCGTTCACGGTCAATGTTACCATGTACTCGCCTCCCTCTGGGAAGGTGTATACGAACACTTCTCCAGAGAGTGTGACGTGTGTGCCATCGTGTAGGTCGAAGTCCCAGGTCCAGCTGAGCGCGTCTCCGTCCATGTCGTAGCTACCAGAGCCATCGAAGGTGTAAAGCCTATTGGTGGCCGGGTAGTCGAGGGCATCGAGTT
>DAOVJP010000461.1 GCA_030673205.1 Thermoplasmata archaeon | reverse complement strand
GCCATGCAAAAGCTGTCCATCGCTGTGAGTGTTGACATTCACATTGAAGTCCACATCCACCTCCGTTCCCCCGAGGAATATCGCATCCAGATGGTCCACGCCCCTGCTCTTCCCCAGAGGAGAGGCATAATGGATGGCGTTCATAGGAAGCCAACCATCGCCCATCTGATGTTCACGGCAGAAATCTATGCTGGCAGAGTCGAAGGCCTGGCCAATATATACCATATCCACTCCTCCCGCGTCATAGATGTCGAATACGAACTTGGTGGTGCCTCCCAGACAGGAATTCGCCACCACGCCCTTCTCAAGTATCCTGTCGCCCAGGAACTTGGTGGCCGCCAGGCTCATCCCTCCTGCGCCGCTCTGGAACACCAGACCATCTTTTATCAGGCCAATAGCGTCCATGAGGTCCACAGCATACTGGGCTATCTTGAGACGGGAGGGGACGGTGGTTATAGAGAGCGAACCGGTGACTATCTTCGTCGGATCCCCTATGCTATCCACCTGGACAACATGGTCCACCTTGTCCTCCGTTATCTCCTGACACATCGTCGGATGGGTTTGGAGATCGTCGGTGATGACCACCACCTTCTTGGCGTAGATGGTGTCGATATAACTGTAGGCCATTGGCCCGAATGCGCTCTTCCCCCAGATGCCGTTACAGCTGCCGTAATCATCCGCCTGGCTGGCGGCTACAAAGGCCACGTCCACAGGCAACTCTCCACATTGTATCGCCGCCCCCCTGCGCCCATGGCTCCTGAGGATGGCCGGCTCCACCAACGCCTCAGGGTTATAGGATACGAAGGCGCCCACCGGGCCGTTCATGCTCCCCTCGATACGATCGACCACACCGCTCTTGATGTGCTCTATCACCGGCTCATGCACCGGGAAAAGGGCGGTGGAAGCCATCCGAATGTTCTTGATGCCCAGACCGGCTATGGCCTCCATGACGGGGTTGATGACATTGTCCCCCTGCCTCAGCAGATGGTGGAAAGAGACGGTCATCCCATCCTTCAAACCCGCTCGTTCTATCGCCTCCTCTATGGAGGGTAATAGTTTCGAGCCCTTTCTCATCTGATCGTGCCCACTAAAAGCACGTAACGGCCTGCCATAAAACGTGGAGGGAACGTCCCTCCCCAGAGAGTTCTTCACCAACTCCATGAGAATGCCTCCAACGGCAGCAAATGGTAGGGGCTAATAAATGTATTGGAGGGGGGGAAAGATATATCATTGCAGCCCTGTATCACGCTTCCCTC
>DAOVJP010000397.1 GCA_030673205.1 Thermoplasmata archaeon | reverse complement strand
TGAGCTGATTGCGTATATGGCGTTTGTATTCCAGGTCGTCGGCGAATATGGCCTTGGATTCGAACCAGTGATATTTGAAGCCGTCTATCTTGAGCGGCTCGTCCAGCAAGAAGTCGGGGGTCTTCACATGTTCGTGGCCGCGAAGGTCCTCCTCTGTTCTGTATTTCACCCCTCTGCCGTCCAACCAATAGGCCAGGCGCTCCTCGCCTTTCCGTCCCCGATCATCCTGCTCCTCGTTCGCCTCGGGGCTGTACAACCGGTCCACACGTCTCGCCTCCTGGAATTCCTGGCCCAGCCGTTTGGAGGGCGCCTTCACCTCCTCCTTCACATATCTCCAGAAGACCTTCTTCGAGTAGCCCATCTCCTGGGTAAGTATGAATGCCATCAACATCGGAGGGAAATCCTCTCTATCGGCCAGCTGGACGAACGACTCGCCCTTCTTCCATCTTCCAACCAGCGAAGGGGCGGCGTGCTTTATCCGATAGTATCTCTTGGTCGCTCGCCGAACTGTCCTCTGAGAATATAGAACGTATACCAATTCGCGGTCCAAACCCTCTTCACTGGCTATCCTGTCCACATCCTCCACGGTGCGGAGCTTCGGGAATATTCTGTCGTACACTTCTCTTTTCATGGTGATAGCCCGTTGGTCGTTGGCACCCAGTGGGTCCGATGGTATAAAATCCTTTTGCCATTTATCACCTGCGCCTGGAACGTCTTTTTCTCGCAACGACCGCTGCGATGACGAGTACCAGCAGGAGCAGGATGCCGGGAACGAGACATTGTACCGAGAGGAGGTCTATGGCCCCGGTGTCGTCTCCGGTGGTGCCGGTGGCGTCAGTGCTATCGCCGCCGTCATCTTCCCCATCATCGTCGCCGGCGTCACCCCCTCCCTCGTCGTCTCCTCCGTCGTTCCCGTCGCCTCCTCCACCATCGTCGCCTCCGTCGTCCCCACCATCGTCGCCCTCTTCCAGCGTGGCGGCTTCGATCGTGTTCGAGTCGGCGTAGTTGCCGTAGGTGTTGTAGCTTCGTATCCGGATGTAATAAGTAGTGTCGGAGTCCAGCCCGTCGAGGGTGGCCTCGACAGTATTCTGTTGTGTGATGGTCTTTTCAGGGCTCCCGTCTATGGGATCGTCCTGGGTGGAGATATATATCTCGTAACGGTCGAACTCAAGCCCAGCATACTCGGACCACGAAATAGAGAGAGAACTCGGAGTCTTCTCTACACTGCCTGATATAACCACAGCCACAGTCTCCTCTCCCGCCGCAGGCGTCCTCACCTCTAACACGTTAGAATCGGAATAGTTGCCATCGACCTCATACTCTCGGACCAGGAAAAAGTAGATGGTGTCCTCTTCCAAACCAGTCACAGTATGCTCGATCTGGCCCTGTAACATTATGCTCGTCACCAGAGAATCGTCGGAAACAGTGAAACCGGCATCCAAGCCCATGTGCACCTCGTAACGATCAAATTCAGGGCTTACACTCTCGGTCCAACCCAACGGCACAGAATCCGGAAGCACGCCTCCCCGCACCTCCAACTCCAACACGCCCGGTTCCTGGCCTGCCCACTCCAACGCCATTTGTACAGCCTCGTAGGCATCAACGATGCCATAGCCATACGAACGATTCCACTTATTATGCGGATAAGGGTAGTCGGGGTACTCTGGCTCGCCACGCTGCTCCGCGGTCTCGTGCAAAATTTCGATAACATCATCTGGCGTAAGATATGGGTTGGCTTCCAACATACACGCAACCACGCCCGCGACAATTGGGGTAGAGAACGAAGTGCCAGAGACAGTGGCG
>DAOVJP010000140.1 GCA_030673205.1 Thermoplasmata archaeon | reverse complement strand
CTCTTCATACACGTCCAGCGCCGCCCCCCGTATGGTGCCATCCCGCAAAGCCTCATAGAGGGCCTTCTCATCATGGCACTTTCCCCTCCCCACGTTCACGAATATGGCGGAATTCTTCATCAACGCGAACTCGCGGGCGCCGAACATCCTCTCGGTCTCAGGGGTGTGCGGCGTGTGTACGGTCACGATATCGGAGGTGGTCAACAACTCGTCTAGGGAAGTGAGCTCGGCCCCGGTATCCTCCTCCAACTTTTGGTTCCTGTGTCGGTTGTGGTAGAGTATCCTCATATCGAATCCCTTGGCCCGCCGGGCCACCGCGCTCCCTATCCTACCCGCACCCACGATGCCGAGGGTCTTTCCATATACCTCCACGCCCCGCAAGAGCATGAGGTCCCATCCTTTGAACTTGCCTTCGCGCACCAAACGATCCCCCTCGGACACATTCCTAGCCGCATCCAGCAAGATGGCCCATGTGAGGTCCGCCGTGGTCTCCGTGAGCGCGGTAGGCGTGTTGGTCACCGCTATCCCACGTTCCGTGGCCGCCTTCACGTCTATATTGTCCACTCCAGCAGCACAGTTGGAGATGATCCGCAGGTTGGGGGAGGCATCCATTATCTCCCCGTCCACACGGTCGGTCAGCAGGCACAACAGGCCTTCTACGCCACGCACCCCCGCCAGAAGACCCTGTCGGTCTATGGGCACGTTTGCCTGGAACTGGCTCACGTCACAGTGCTCTTTCAGGCGTTCCAGAGGGCCGGAGGGGATGTTTCGGGAAACAAAAACAGACGGCATGGGATCACGAACGGGGATTGGATGGAGCGTATTTGGGGTTTGTGGAGAAGGGCTGCATCAAAGGGTTACACAGAGGGAGGGACACCGCAACCCTTAAAATCCACGAACGTTTCCCCCTTCTTCCCTACCTGTAAACACACATCTGTAATATGCTTGCAATGGGCCTGTAGCTTAGCTAGGTGGAGCGCCCGGCTGATATAACGCAGAATTGTGTTATACCAGCCACTAACTGCGTTTCAGGAACCGGGAGGTCGAGAGTTCAAATCTCTCCAGGCCCACTTTTTTTCTTTATGGAAAGGAGTAAGATACGGTTGGGAAAAGGTTTGCCTTTCCACAACATCCTTATATACTGGCTTTTTCGTTGCCTTTTCGATGGACAACACCTTTGCAACTCGAAAGACTGGCCCTGCACCCAGGTTCGGACCCGTGCATGTTTGGAGGGCTTTGCTGGTAGTGAGAAGAGAGCAGCCCATAAGCAGAGACAGGCTTTCCAGGGAGCTGGGGATCGGCGAGGGAAGCGTTCGCACAATCCTTTCCCGGCTGGTGGACGAAGAACTTGTTGCGATCAGGAAAAAAGGAATATATCTGACCAGATGGGGTGTTGCAAAGCTTGCGAACCTGCCTGTAACGACAGTTCCTTCCAGCGATCTGATGATGAGCAGTTGTAATGTGGCTGTTCTGGTCCCGAGAGCCATAGGAAAAGTGACCGATGGCATGGTGCAGAGGGACGAAGCCATGAAGATCGGAGGCTCGGGGGCCACCACGCTGGTCTATTCAGCTGGTCGTTTGGCCCTGCCAAAAGGGGGTGTTGACGTTGAACAGAAGTTCCCAGAAGTGGCAGGTTGTCTGCGACGGGTCTTTGATCTGGAAGAGGGATGTGTGGTAGTGATAGGGAGCTCCAGCGATGAAAAGAGCGCTGAGGAAGCAGCTCTGGCAGGGGCTCTGAGCCTTTTGTGAACTTGGATAGGGACATGTTAAATAGAGGGGCGTTATTGCGATGCTATTGGATGAATCATCCAATAACCCCTGGACAACACAAAAAGGTGACATTCATGAGAAAAAGGATAATGGCACTCGCAGCGATCTTATTGTTGGCTCAAACACTATACCTGGCCCCTGGCGCTATGCCGCAGGTAACGGAGAACATAGACGTCTCTGTTTGCATAGACTTCGGAGACGGGAGGATATTGTGGGAGGATGTGGGCCTGACCACGAACCATACGGCTTTCAACGCCACGGAGGCGGCGTGTTCCCAGGCAGACATATTCCTCGGGTACACATGGGGAGCCTATGGCGCATATGTATATCAGATCGAAGATCTCCAGGCCCCCGCGGATTTCAGCTGGTGGTGGTCTTTCATGGTGTGGAACCACACAATTGAAGGATGGGGAAGCTCAATGGTAGGCGTCAGCGATCTGGAATTGGAGGATGGGGATGCCATATTGTGGGTTCCCAGCAACCACAATCCGGAAACACCGCCTGGGGGCCTATGGGACGTCCCCAACTCGATATCCACCCCCGACCACAGACAATCCTGGGCGTGTTACAGGGGCGATATATTGAACAGCGGCGCTGTTCCTTACGATGGTCCTGCTTCCAACGATCCCCTCTGGGAATATGACACGGAAAGTTACGAGGTGGACTGCGCTCCAGCCGTTGCCGGGGGCTTCATATACGTGAATACCTGGACAGGGTTCTATTGCCTCCATGAGAATGGGACGCTGGCCTGGAAGAACGAGGATGTGAACGGTATGTCCTCGCCCGCCATCTCCGATAATATGGTATATGTGGGTTGCACCGATGGATATCTGTACGCCCTCCACAGGTCCAACGGCACTGAGGCGTGGAAGACCTTTCTTCAAATCGATACTACGTATTCCGGAATAACATCCTCTCCCCAGCTCTATATGGGAAAGATATATGTCGGAGCCTTCAACGAGAGCGGAGGCAATGGATCCCTATACTGCCTTTCACAAAAGAATGGGACCATCGTATGGGCACTGGATAACTGTTCTTCGATACATCTCTCGACACCGGCGATCCAAGATGGCAAGGTCTATGTGGGAGAGATAGGCCGGTTCAATTCCACGGACTTCACTTACGACCCGCCGCATGGGTTGTTGTGCGTGAATGCCAGCGACGGAGCCTTCCTCTTCAGGACTGGAACGGATGGGGGAGTGGCATCTTCGCCCGCCATAGCCGATGGAAAGATATTCTTCACAACCAGATCGGGGGAACTCCACTGCATGGACCTGGAGGGTCAGACCATCTGGGAGAGAGATATAGGCTCGAGCATTTCCTCACCCTCTGTCTACGAGGGGAATGTGTATGTTGGCTCAGGGGGATTTGCGCAGACAGGGAGCCTGTGGTGTTTTGACACAGGAGGTGGCCAGGAATGGGTGTTCAACACCACTGGAGGGGTGCAAGCATCCCCTATGGTAGCCCATGAGAGGGTCTATTTCGCCACCAACGAAGAGAACGGGACCATATACTGTCTCTCCACAAGCGGACAAGAAGTGTGGAGCTACACTCCATCCCCCTCTCAATATATCCTGGGTTCCCCTGCGCTGGGAGACGGGAACCTCTATGTGGCCTCGGATAACGGGAAGGTATACTGTTTCGGAGGAGACCAGCCTCCTCAGGCACACGCCGCCCTTTCCTCAGCCGAGGTGACGGAGGGCCAGAGCGTTACCCTCAACGCCTCCCAGTCCCTGGACGCATCGGGAAAACCTGTCTCGTACACATGGGACTTTGGCGACGACACCACTGGAAGTGGAGAGATCGTGACCCACACATATTCAGAACCCGGGAATTACACCATCGTTCTGACAGTAACGGATGATGAGGGAACGGCAGCCACAACCACCCTGTGCATGGAGGTGAAAGAGAGCATTCCTGGAGGGGAAGAGGGGAGCACTCCCGACGAGGAAGAAGCGTCTTTTCTCATGTCTCCAGTGTTCCTCGGAACCGTGGCTATAGTGAGCATATGCGCAATTGCCCTTTTGGCCTTCTATATGCGCAAGAAAAGACCCGGATCCCCCGAAGATGTAGATGCCTCTGAAGATGTAGATGCCTCTGATGACGTAGATGCCCCTGAAGATGCTCCTGATGGCGTAGATGCCCCCGAAGCTCCGCTTTAGGGAACAGACCGGTCCTTCTTGCACCCCTCCATAGGCGGCCGAATACGGCCCTTCCAAGCGAAGATCACTGCCCTATCTCATAACTAGGCCGCTCCAGGCCCATATCATCTTTTCATGCTGACAGATTCCATTTGAAGCACCAGAGGATAGAGTTCGTGGTCCTCTTTGTATATCCTCTTCAACAACGCCCTCGACACCTCCCTTGTCTCCTTCTTGAACTGCTCCGGACTGTTCGATATCGCCCCGTCCAAGAGCCATCTGCCGCTGTATGCGTCGAACCTCCCCTTCAGATCCTCCATCTCCTCCATGAGCATCCTTGCGCTCTCCCGTACCAATATATTGCTGTGTTCGAACAACATCGGATACAGGTATCGGTCTTCCATCTGGAGATGGGTATCGATAAGCTCTGAGAGGGCTAGGAGAGCTTCCGTAAGTGGTACGGACCGTTCCTTGAAATTGGGGGTGTCCAGTTGGGACAGCATATCAATGCTCATGTCCACCAGCTGCTTGTGCTGCTCCATCAGCGTCCCGATATATTCCATAGATAGCCACCGCTTTCCAGGCGACTATAGCGCATGGGGTGGTATCAACCTTATCCCATACTCCTCTCTTCTCTCACCCGGGAAAGAGATTAAATATCTCCAGCCGTTGGTGTTTACCCATTACGGTTCCGGAGAAAGAAGGATGAGAGTGCTTGTCATCGGTTGTGGTGTCATAGGCCAGCGAGTGGCGGAGGCGAGCGAGGGCCTCGCCAGGGTGAAACGAGTATATTTATTCGATATCGATAAGGAGAGGGCGGAGGCCGTTGCATCCATCTTGCCTAAGGCCGAGACCGTGGATAGCGTGGAGGATGTTGTGGAGGAGATATCCTTTGCTGTGGAGGCCGCTAACCAGGATGCTGTAGCCACCTATGCCCCTATGCTTCTGGAACACGGCGTCCCTCTGCTTCTGATGAGCGTGGGGGCTCTCGCGGACGAGGAGTTGCGTGTGGGGCTGGATGAGAAGGCCCTTGCACACAATGCCAGG
>DAOVJP010000094.1 GCA_030673205.1 Thermoplasmata archaeon | reverse complement strand
GGGATGGTCCTTATCCAGCGGGAGTTGGTCGGAGGTGAATTCTGGCGGAGCCTCTCCTTTCAGGAACTTGAGGCCCACCTGTGGATATATGGCATAGGTCATCACGTTCTCGTCCGTCATCTCCACGCCGTGCTCCTTGAGCTCCGACTTCCGCTTTTCCCACATCGGTTCGATAAGATCCGCAGGTCTGCAATCGCTGATCTCGTCCTTCCAGTTGGGCCCCAGCACAAGTTCCATGATCTCCGGCTTTATCTCGGCCGGAGGCCTACCATATAGCCCTTTGCAGTAGTCTTTTGTCTCCTTTGGCACCTTCTTGTACCTGCCGAAGAGAACGTTCATCACAGCCTGGACACCCACGACCTGGCTGGTTGGAGTCACAAGGGGCGGATAGCCCATCTCCTCACGGACCTTGGCGGTCTCTTCCAACACATCATAATATTTGTCTGATGCTCCCTGAGCTTCCAGTTGGGACACGAGGTTGGAGAGCATCCCGCCCGGGATCTGGTGGACCATGACGGAAGGATCGACCTTCATCGCCTCCTGGCGGATAAGATGGCGATATTTCTTCCATATCTCCATGAAATATTTGCGTATCTCTATGAGCTTCTTCAGATCATATCCTGTGTCATATTTGGTTCCCTGGAGCGCCGCCACGACGCTCTCCGTGGGCACGCCTCCGGTCCCACCGGATATAGGAGACATGGACGTGTCTACTATGTCCACGCCAGCTTCGCAAGCGGCCCAGACCGACATGCCGGTCATCCCGCTGGTATAATGGCTGTGAAGGTCTATCGGAGCCTTTCCGCCGGCATCCTTGTATCCTCTGATGATGCCATAGGCCCGAGGGGGAGATATCATTCCGGCCATGTCCTTTATGCAAACACTCTGGCATCCCATCTTCTCCAGGGCCAGCAGATCGCTCACGTAACGCTCCACCGTGTGCACCGGGCTGATGGTGTAGCTGATACAGCCCTGCGCGTGCCCCCCATTCTCCAGCACTGCTTTGATGGGAACCTCCATGTTCCGCAGATCGTTCAAAGCATCGAAGACGCGGAAGTAATCACAGCCGTTCTTCTTCGCCAACTGTATGAACTTCTGGACGATGTCATCCGGGAAGTTCCAATAGGCCACGATGTTCATGGCCCGCTCCAGCATCTGCAGTTTGGTGTTGGGCATGGCCTCCTTGAGTTTTCTGAGCCGCACCCACGGATCCTCATTCAGATACCGTATAGGTACATCGAAGGTGGCGCCACCCCACACCTCCATGGAAAAAAAGCCTATCTCGTCCAGTTTAGAGGCTATAGGCAGCATATCGTCAGTTCTCATCCTGGTCGCCAGTATCGACTGGTGTGCATCCCTGAATATCTGTTCATGGAGTTCTACCATCTTTTCACTCCCTTGATATACGTGTCAGGCATGACGGCATTCTATGCGACTAAATAAAACTTTGCTACTAGGAGCATATTGACATGCGCGTGTAAGCGTATAATGCACGCGCCCAGAATACATCATTTCACGGGTTTCTTCTTGAGGTGAATAGCCCATGCTGCGATCACCGCGATCACCGCTACAAATGCGATGGGAAGGGCGAAGGTTATGCCGCCCTCAATGGCATTTTGTCCTTCGCTGGTCTCCTGGCTCACATAGATCGTTCTTTCCTGACCGGTATCCGTTGTGACAGTATGGTTTCCAGGTGTGAATGTGGAGGTGTAGCTCCACATCCCGTCTTTCACATCTACGCCTACTGGTCCCCCATCGATGTATATGATCCCCTCCTCTTGATTGCTCGTACCCCATATGATTGCCTCTTCACCGTTCACGGAGAAGCCGGTTATATGGGTGAACGGTTCTTCTGGCGCCTCGGAGATCATTATCGTTATGGAATCCTCCGCCGTGCCGTGTTCGTTGTCTATTACACTCACCGAGATGATATGAATTCCCGCCTTGAGCTGAACTATGGCAGGGTTCTCGTTAGAGAGCGGTCCTGTGAGCGAGGAGCGCCATGTCAGAGAGGATATGTCTCCATCCGCGTCGTATACGTCCGCGGAGAGGGTTATTTCATCGCCCTCTTGGGCCATGGTCGTGGTGGAAGTGATGGAAACGGTCGGTAGGATATTATCTCTGTTCAACCAGAACGTCTCTTCTTTCGCATCCGACCATTCCCATTCTGTGTCTCTAGCCTTGCATATCACACTGTATCTATCCTTCTCAAGGGATCCAGTGTCGATCATGGCTATCCAGGCGTATCTGCCTTCCTCTCCTGGGCTCATGGTCGCGAAGGCGTGCTTACCCTGTTCCCCTGTGGCCGACACCTTCTCCACTGTGATCGACACCTTCTCCACGGTATTCCATGAGTCCTTGTCCCATGCCGTCCCTGTCACCACGAGGGTTTCGTTCTCGGCATACCACATTATGTCATCTAGTTCTATGCCGGGAGGGTCTTGATTATCCACGGTCATCGTGAAGGCGCAGCTTGCCTGATTGCCCCATGCATCCCAGGCTCTTATCACAAGGGAATAATCAGTGTCTTTGTACTCTCCAGTGTCCCATGTGAACTCTAGTCTTCCGCTTTCATCGACGGAGGCGACGGTGGTGCCCTCCAACAGGAGCTTGGCCGACACGGTGCTGTCGTCGTATATGTTGGCCGTTATAACCGTCTCGTCGTAGATGACATCTCCATCATAGTCTCTCAAGAGATCTATCGAGGGGCACGTGTTCTCTCCTGAAGTGAATGTGAGGCTGGATGTCTCCCCTTCCCTGCCGCTGAAATCCTCTGCAAGTATGATGAAATGGTATAACTGGTTCTCCTCCAATTCGTAGAGCGCTATTGAATGTGTCGTTCCTAGATCTGTTCTCTCGGTGCTTCACTCTTTATCCATGGTCGTCCCATATTCAACCCAGCAGGTGGCATCCTCGGTCGTGTGCCAGCCAATGACAACGCGGTCTTTGGTAACATCTACCCAATGGTTGAATATGCCCGGTGGCGTCCAATCCTCTGTCCTGAACCAAAGGTCGCCGGTGGAGAAGAGGTTCTCGTCCTCATCCCAGAGATCAATGCAATAGTGATATGTGGCGTTCTCTTCCAAACCTCCTATCGATATGCTCTTGGACGTGGACCAAGAAGAGATCTTATCCATCTGCTCGGAGTAGGAAGAACTCGTTCCCCACTGCACAAGGGCATTGTGCGGCTCATCTGTCTCCCACACTATCCGGGCAGAGCAATTCGTTACCGTCACATTCACAGTGCCGTTCAATTCCGGGGGTCTCAGGTCCGGGTTCTCTATGACGAAATCGAGGCTCTTCACCTCGGAATAGTTCATCCCGTGATCATAGGCCCGCACATAAAATGTATGCGGGCCGTTCTCCAGAGCCCAGGTGTCAAGCGTCCAGGTCCAGGTGTCGATTCCGATCGCATCCATCCAGTTCCACGCATCTATCCTAACCTGGACTTCTTTCACTCCATCCCAATCGTTGTCCCATGCGGTGCCGCTGAAGGTCACGTTGAAGCTCACTGGCTCCTGGAAGGCGGAAGTGTCCAGGGATACCTCGGGGGCCTTGTTGTATCCCCTGGCTATTATATGGCAGAATGCATCGTTCTCGCTGTACCTTTGGCCACTCTCCCGCGCTATCACAGACACGGTATACTCGGAGAAATAGCGAGGAGGGGAATATGTGTGTGTGGTTATGGCAGATGAACTCCAATCACGTATGTTGCCATCACCGAAATCGAAGAAGAACTCCACATCGCCCGATCCGTTCACTGTTTCCGCTTCGAAGATGAAAGAACGTACGTCCGAGGATTGAGGGTAGACATGGAGCTTTGCCTCAAGGGGAGGAAGGATGGAGAACATATCCAAGAACCCACCTTGGGCGCTCAGGGATATTATGGTGGATTGAGGTTCGCCGCCTTTTGTCTCGTCATCCATCCTAGAGCTTATGATCCTCTTTGGATAGTATACGCCTTCTTCATACCCGAATTCCTCTAGGCCGTTGTCAGTGTACTCCAGCACATGGAGATTATGGCGCTCTCCAAGCACTATCTCCGTTCGAGGATCCCTGCCCAGATCTTCGACCAATAGGCACGATGCTATGAGGCTCTTGTCGGAAAAGCTGAGGGAATAACCATCTCCCGCCCTCTCATATATGGTCACTCCCTCGGTCAACACCACCGCTTCAGCGATCCCATTCCCAGTGACGTCCCCGCACTGGATGTCCGTTATGAGGTAAGGGGCTATGGTATTCCACTCGGTCCTGAAAGAATTGCCCAAGTATTTATTGACCAATATCTCGGTCTTGCTTGCAACCCAAACACAGGAGTATTCGCCTCCGCCGGTGTTACCGACATCTATTGCGATGGGGCTTTGTGACATTCCCAGTACTCTATTCGTGGATCCATATACCCCTTCCTTGCAGCTTAACATCGAGAATTCAGGGTAGTATGTGTCCTGAGGGTCGATCAAGGCAAAGAAGAACTCAGGAGTATCGTCATTATCGATATCTCCTGAACAGGCCAGGATGACTTTGAATGCAGGTGCCTCGTAATCGCTGTAGGAATAGTCTATTGTCAGTGACCCGTCTATGTCAAAGGAACAGATATATAGGGTGCCACCAACTCCTATTCCCAGTTCATCCTGGCCATCTCCATCTATATCTCCGGCAGTGAGGCACTCTATGTTCCCTTCAGCGAACAGATAGGGTCCACTTATCGTCCCGTTTCCATCAATGGATATTATATACAGCCAGTTGTCGACATAGGCAACAGCCTCGTCCACACCATCACCGTTCAGGTCCGCTGTGATCACGTCCTCCCATGAGGGAGGATATGAGAAATAATTGAGAGCATAGCCACTCGAATATTCGATGATGGAGATCGAATCTCCGTTGGGGACGACGATATCGTTGAGATTGTCGTGGTCGAACCGCCCCACACTTATGCCTTTACAAGGCATTGAGGCCACATAGTCAGGTATTACTTCGAAGCTCAGCCCCTGCTGTTCATAAATGTGGAGATACTCGTCGTTGCCGACCAGTAGCTCGATGTCGCCATCATTATCGCTGTCTGTCAGTTCAACGGTGAAGAAATTCCCATCATGGGACATGTGCAGCGTATGGTATACGTTGAGATTGTCGTCATAACCCATGAGCCAGAATCGGCCATCGTCTCCAGTATTAGAGGTAACTCCGGTCACCAGGGCGATCTCCTCTATCAGATCGCCGTCCACGTCTGCGATATCTATATCCCATACGGCGGAACCAAAATCGTCACTTTTCCATTCTTCCTCGTAACCGCCAGAGGAGATATTACGCCCGTAGACATGAAGGATCCCCTTATCCGTGCCTGGCCTTTCCAGTGGCACGTTAGGTGGTTCGGGGTTTGGTTCCCATCCGGAGATGCCGCTTTCTATCTCTATATGTCCGAACACGAACTCGTTCACGCCATCTCCGTCGACATCTCCGACGTCTATGTCGGTGATCGTCACCGGGCCCCAGATCGGGTCATCATTTATGATGGAGGTGTTCCAGACGCGTGTGTAATCTGTTTCATCATATTCATAAACCCAGATCGCGCCATTGAAAGGATACTCTATTCCTCCGACCACTATCTCGAGAGCGGAGTCCTCATCTATGTTCCCAATAGCCAGTCCCCAGGCAGCATTCATAAAGTACCAGTCCTCCCCCTCCCATCCGAATAAGGGTATGTGATCGTACTCCATGCTTCCATCGCTGCCCATCTCAATGACCGAGATGTAACTCCTATAGTGTAGGAGAGCTAGGATCTCCGGATCACCATCGTGGTCCACATCCCCTGTGGCAATGGAGGTGATGGCACCCCCCAGGTAAGGGCTTATCAAGATTGGCTCGGCCAGCGAGTTCTCATAGCTTCCTGTGAACTCATATCCCAATATCCTGCCGTCCGCAGTTCCAACATAGGGTTCATCCCATCCGTC
>DAOVJP010000374.1 GCA_030673205.1 Thermoplasmata archaeon | reverse complement strand
TATCGTCGATGCGGAGATAATCGCGGCCAACACCGATGCGAGCCACCTGCTCCAGGTACGGGCAACGAAGAAGGTGCTCCTTGGGAGATACGTCACCCGCGGACTAGGAGCTGGCGCTAGACCAAATATAGGGGAGGAAGCCGCTAGGGAATCCGATCAACAGCTCAAGGACGCCCTTGAGAAGCCGGACATACTCATAATCACTGCAGGGCTCGGAGGCGGCACTGGCACTGGGAGCGCACCCTATATTGCCAGGATGGCAAAGGACTCCGGGGCACTGGTCGTTGGCATAGTCACTATGCCCTTCTCCGCCGAGGGATCTATGCGGATGGAGAACGCAAAACAAGGCCTGGATAAGTTCAAGCGCGCATGTGACACTACAATAGTGATACCGAATGACAAGCTCCTTGAATTGGTGCCTAAACTGCCCATAAACGAGGCCTTCATGGTGGCGGATGAGATACTAATGCACACCATACGGGGGATAACGGACACCCTCACCAAACCTGCCCTTGTGAACCTGGACTTCAACGACCTCAGGACGGTGATGAAGGACGGCGGCATGGCCCTTGTTGGCATAGGCGAGAGCGATACTCCGGATCAACGAGCAGAGGAGGCCGTGGAAGAGGCATTGTCCTCGCCGCTCATAGACAACATGGATTTCCGCACCGCCAGGGGAGCCCTCATAAGGGTCGTTGGGGGGCAGAACATGACGATAAAGGAGGCGCAGAGCGTCGCAGAACTGGTCCAGCAGAACACTGGCCCCCAGACACGGATAATATGGGGCTGTGAGGTGGACCCGACCATGCAGAATGAACTGCGCGTGATGATAATATTAACCGGCATCGGCGTTGGCGAAGGAATGGAAAGGAAAGAAAGAACCGCCAGCCCGGCAAAGAGGAAAAAAGTGCCAAAGAGAAAGGTCGTGCGCCCAACCACCCCTCCGAAGCCTGTTCCAGAAGAACAAGATCTAGGGATGGATGTAGTGCAATAGACTGCAGGGTAGAGAATAAGATGGCGGGGGTAGATAATAAGACCCTTATCTGCCGCGCTCCGATACTTCTTTCACGGGTCGGACGGTGGCAACAGAACTGTGCACTGGCATTGCGGCGGGGGCCTTCTTCCCTTTGCTTTTGCTGGATCTCTTCCTCTTTCTCACTACGGCCCCCACTACCACCAAGATCAATATTCCTCCGATCGCTCCCAGGACCATGGGAGACATTAGAAAGCCCATGAGCCCTTCGCCATCCGTATCAGAGGCGGCTGCGCCAGCAGGCGCTACGACAAAGGTTATGTTGCACTGACTAGAGAATATGGATGTCACCCCCCCCTCTTCGATGGCCAACTCCGCCATGACCGTTACTGTCACATTCGTCTCATTCTCCACGGTAGGGGCCGTGAAATTCAACATGACTTTCTCCGATTGGCCACTGGCATTGAATGACAACGTGGTGACATCGAGAGTGGCACTTCCAGAGCTGTTGTGGCTGGTGGTCAGCGTCACGTTGAATGTGAAATTATCGGCCCGGGATGTTTCCACCTTCACTGTTATAGTGGCATTCGCGGTCTGGTTGGACCCGATCTCTAATTTCCCGGAAGGTCCCTTGACGGACACGCTATATGTCTCCTCCAATCCTCCCAGGAACATGAAGTTCTGCCCGGGTATGGAGTAGTTCATAGCAACATCCAGGGCATCCACGAGGAATCTTTCCTCTCCATAGGGATCGTTCGTGTCGTTCCACACCGCCGCCCACAAATGAGTGAGATACTCCTCTGGCTGGGGGCTTCCTATGGCATCCTTGGAGATAGTGAAAACGAATGCGGTACGCGTTTGGTCCCAGTCGGCGGAGATAGTGGTCACCACGCTCTCCTGCTCTATGTTGTCCTCTCCCTGATGATATGTGACGTTTCGGAGCTCCCCATCCACCAGAACGACATCTTGGGCACCAGCAACCGGGCCGGATACT
>DAOVJP010000181.1 GCA_030673205.1 Thermoplasmata archaeon | reverse complement strand
GGACATCTCCCCTTGGTGTGAGCTCATGGAAACCCGCGCAAGTGAAACGATAGACCTTCACATCCTCCATCTTCCACATGGTGGCGGCCAGTTTTGCTTTTAGGCAGGTCTCTTCGAGGAATCGCATGGAATCCCAATTCCATTCCACCGCCACCTGGGGCAGCAACAGGCCTTTGAAGATGTCCTTCTCCACCATCAGCCCATGCTTTCCCACCACTATCTCTTTGGGGATATCCTTCCTCTTCTTCACCACTATCCGCTCGGGGGTGCTCAGCAGGCTGACCTCCACCATTATATTGTCCAGTTCCCGGGGGGATATGGGATTGAAACGGTAGTCGGCGGTCGCGGCGGACCTCGCAGATCGGGTCAATGTCTCTATGAGTGGAAATATTGGGTATGGATAGCCGATACACCCTCTGAGATCATTCCCCGGGAATGTGCAGAGTGTAACGAACGCTCCTCCCTTCTTCTGAAAGCTCTTTGGCACATCGTACTCCCCCTCCTCTTCTCCCCTGACATGCCTGTCAACAACGTCCCTAGCTATCCTGACCGCCTTCTCCCCATCTTCTAGTGAATACCCGCCTGCCATCTCAGGTGCATTCCACCATGGGGATATAAACATCACCCCTTCCCTGTAGCAATGTTATTTTGTGAAGGTGGCGCAATACACCAGGCTTCCCCGGAATCGTTTCACGTCCTTCAGTTTGAAACCCGCTTGACGGGCCAGCGCGATCCCATCCCTCTCTATGTGGGTGGAGCCTGCCAATCTCATCACCGGCCGCACTATCTGATATTTAAGTCGTTTGGGTCCACGGGGCGGTGGCCCGGTATCAAGCAGGGAGAACGTTCCGCCAGGCCTAAGGACCCTATATGCCTCTTTAAGAGAGCTGAGAGGGTCGGGAAAAGAGGTCAAGGCGAAGGTTGCCAATATCTTTGGGAAACGGTTGTCCTCATAGATCAAGGCTTCCACGTCCCCCTCCTCCGCGCGGATCATCTTCCGTGACAAATATCTCTTCCGAACAACAGCCACCATTTTAGGGGATATGTCAACGGCCACGATCATTCCCATTGGGCCAATGGCATCGGCCACCAAACCGAGTATGGCCCCTGTGCCGCATCCTATGTCCAGCACCTCCTCTCCCTTCTCTATTTTCAAGGCTTCCACGGAGTACCGTTTCTGCTTACCCTGCCCCCCCATATCGAAGATGTCGTACCATCTGCTCCACCGATCATATTTGCGGGCCACCTTCCGCTTCTTCATCTCCGGGTCCATCATTATGTGTGAGGCCTTTGGCCGATATAGATTTTGGGGTGGGACCGGCTTTGGGGCAAGACTTCGTAGTTAGTCCTTTAGGATGATTACATAAGAGAGAGCGGGTAAGGAACAGGATCAGGCAACTTCCTGATCTTGTGAAAGTCACAGCAGGCATGATTGTGATGGAGAAGAGAATCGGAAGACCTGATCCCGCTAACAACGGAACGGGCAACAACAATAGAACAACCCCCCCCCTACGGCGGCCTACACATACTTCCCGAACTTCCCCCACCACATGTTGAGAGGGTTGAAAGGAATGAGGTTCAATATCGCGGCGCCCGCTCTCAACATCCTCGCGGTGCGCATCAATCCCTTCTGGCTCCCGTATGTTCTCTCCTTCAATAGGTAGTTTCGCATAAGGGCCTTCAGGTAGCACTTCCTCCATGTTTCCTCATACACGCCCAAGAGGGTGGGGTCGTTGGCCTCAGCCGATGCCGCAGCCGCCTTGCCCGCGACGGCCCCGGAGAAGAGGGCCGCATGTATGCCTCCTCCGCTGAGGGGAAATGCCTGTCGAGCCGCATCTCCCACTAGGAGGATATTGTCCTTCACGGTACGCTTCAAGGGAGGACCGGCGGGAACACATCCCCCTGTCCTCCTTATAGGCCTAGCCCCGGGATATTTGGACGAGAGGAATTTTTCCAACAGCTCCGACGCCCTGGCCTTGTTGGGCTGGACTATCAGGCCGACGTTCGCCTGGCCATCGGATCTGGGAAAGGCCCAGGCATATCCGCCCGGGGCGATGTCAAAGCCGAGATATGTATCCATGAACCTCGTATCCCATCCTCCTCCTTCCATCACATATTGGGCGGCACTCCCCAGGTCTTTGAGTTCCAGAGGATCGATGAGGCCAGCCCACCGTCCGATATACGATTCCACTCCGTCGGCACCTATTATGACCTTCGGCCGCAGGCTCTCGCCGGTGTGCAGCATCAACGTCCCATCGTCCAAACCGGTCACCATGGCGCCGGTCCGTATCTCCGCCCCCGCCTCCCTGGCCCGTCTGGCTATCTCCTGCTCCAGGGCCATCCTGTCCAGGCATACGGGCTCTATCTTCTTGGCGTCGACACGAATAGGCCGCTTCCCGGTTATGTTCAACACTATCCCTTCATACCTGTTGGCTATCCAGGGCCCCTCGTGGAGACCAAATATCTCCAGGGACAATAAGAACGTGCCCTCTGCACAGTGCACGGGCTCTCCTATCTTGCTCTTCTTGTCGAGAACAAGTACGCTAACCCCATTTTCCGCCGCCTTCCACGCGGCCATGAGGCCCCCGGGCCCCGCGCCGACGATGACGACATCGGCTTCCCTTGCCATAGCATCTCAATCCTCTTCGTGCTATTAAACTGTTGCCACATACCATTCCATGTGCAAAGCCTTTTTCTATCTTCACCGGGTTCCACAGGCGGAGGCAGAGAATGAAGAGCATCGCCGTTATCACCGAGGACTTCCGCCTGTACCATTCACTGGTGAAGGCCCTCAAAGATGGCCGCGTGCCCTTCATCACCCTACCACTGGATGATCCAATCCCTCTCGACGTGGGTGTGGTGCTCACATCTCCCGAGGAGAAGACACTTGTACAGCACAAAGCGGTGGTGGCAGTGGAGGATGACAATGGGCTTGCCATAGATAAGGCCCAGCATGTGCTCTCGGGGAAAGGATGCTATGATAAGCTGGATATCGGTGTGGACCCTGGCCCAAGACCGGGGGTGGCAGTGGTGGGGGACGGGGAGCTATTGAAGACCACACAGCTGGAGACGCCTGAAGCGGTGGCCTCCATCGTGGAGAACATACTTGCCGCCTTCCCATCTAGAAAGATCCTCGTGCGCATAGGTCACGGCGATCCGGTGATGAGGAACAGGATAATCAACTCCCTCTCCCGTTTCGCCATATCGCTGGAGGTCGTTGACGAGAGCAACACATCCAAGCACGTGGAGCACCCCCATGAGGACGCAGCCATAGCCATAGCCTATTCCCACGATACCATACTACATCTGGACGGAGAAAAGCTCCCTGTGGAGCCAACGGAGGGGGAGATAAGGGATCTGCAGAGACGGAGCAGAATAGAGAGCGGGGGGCGGCGCACCATAAGCAGGGAGGAGGCACGACGGGTTGCCAGGGGGGAAAGGACCATGGAAGAGGCAATATCAGAAAGGAACGATGATGCAGAGGGTTAGTTCGGACGACCCCTGTCTTGTGTCAAGAAAATAAGGAGGAAGCATTGCTTAGAACCATCCTCTGGAATGCCACGACCTACCCGCGGTGAAAGAACATGACACAAACCACTTCGTCCGGATATTAATAAGCCTCCGGCCCTTCACCCGTCATTCTTATTAACTTTTCACACAAACTTTATTAATGGTGTGTTGCAAGGAGGACACAATGAACGGAAATCAGGTGTTGATAGTTATCACTGGTCTGATCGTCATCACGGCTACCTTGGGCGCCTCCGTGTTCATAGGAGATGAAGAAGAGATGTGGGGCGAGGGGCTGCGGGTCATGGCCACCTTCTATCCCCTAGCATATTTTGCGGAGGAGATAGGGGGAGATAATGTCACCGTAAAGACCATGATTCCAGCCAACACCAACATACACGAGTGGGATCCGGATACCCAGGATATATTGGCCGCCGACACCACGGACCTCTTCATATACAACGGGGCCGGAATGGAGCCATGGGTGGAAGAAAAGCTCCTGGACCGGATAGGCACAGAGGACAAGGTCATAGTCGAATGCACCCACGGGTTGGAACTCCTGCCCGCCGAAGGACATGAAGAAGAGGAAGGGCATGGGGAGG
>DAOVJP010000322.1 GCA_030673205.1 Thermoplasmata archaeon | reverse complement strand
CAATGGGCATTTATGGACACAGATACCGCAACCAACACAGAGCTGCTCCGATATAATGGCCTTGCCATTCTCCCCCTGTACTATCGTCTCTTCCCCATTCCTCACGGGGGGGCAGTATTTGATACACTCAAGGCTGCACGACTTGGGCTGGCATCTGTCCCTGTTCAAAACCGCTATACGCATGGCTCACCCACACAACATAATTGACCAGAAGGCAAGTTGTTAATGGCGTTTGGACCAGGAATATGTCCTGAGCTTGCTGGTCCTGCCGAAACCGCAGGCTGCACAATTCTTGTGCCGCACATGATAAGCGTGACGGCCGCATCTCCGGCACCTCATGTGGGTGCCAGCTGGTTTGTTCCTCTTTCCATAGGACGGTGTTCCCTTGCTCATCAGTCTCACCTCACGGAGATATGTATATGACGTTGTCGCCCCTTACGATCACCATATCATGGTGGCGTACCTTCTCCCCACTTACCTTCTCTTCCGCGTTCTTCATGACCAGGTTCATGTGGGGGTCGTATCCATCCAGTAGGCCATGGTATTCACGGTCGTTCCTCAGACAGGCTATGATATTCTTGCCTCTGGATTCATTGAGTACGGTCAAGGGCTTCTTCATGTCCATCGGGCCTCTATATAAGACCTTTACTTAAAGGTTTTTGGGGGGGTGTTCGAGATTCGGAGGTTTGGATGCGTGAAACGTTGTGCGATCCGAGATGCTGCGTCATCCCATGCTTATGTCTCCCCCACCTCCTCACGCACCTGCCACAATTCACACCACGAACGGCAGCTTCGTCCCGCAATCTGGGCATCTATCCCCGTCCAACCGGTTCACTATATCTCCGAAGCCCCGTCTTTTGACAACACGCTCGCCGCATTGGTGGCAATATGTATCCTCCCTAGGGTCCAACCGCACGTTCCCCAGATACACATATCTGGCCCCCTCCTCCTTCGTGACCTCGTAGGCTTTTTCCAGGGAGCCCATTGGGGTTGCCGGAAGGTCGGCCATCTTGTGTTGTGGGAAGAAACGTGAGAAGTGTATAGGCGTATCCTGCCCCATCTCCTCCACGGCCCACCTGGCGAACCGCCGTATCTCTTCTGGAGAATCGTTGTGGGTGGGGATGATGAGGTATGTGAGCTCAACATGTATGCCGAGCTCCTTGGCCTTCACGCAGGTGTCCAGCACCGGCTGTAGTTTGGCTCCGACGATCTTTTTGTAGAAGTCCTCGGTGAACGCTTTCACATCTATGTTCATGGCGTCCAGATATGGAGCGTGTTCCTCCAGGGCCTCGGGGGTGATGTAGCCGTTGGTGACGTACATGGTGTCCAGCCCTTTCTTTTTCGCCTCTTTGGAGGCATCTCGTGTGAACTCGTACCATATCGTGGGCTCGTTGTAGGTCCAGGCTATGCCCTGGCAGTTGCGGGTCAGTGCCATCTTCGACACCTCCTTTACCCCCACGTCTCTGAGGAAGAACGATTCCGGTCCGGCGCATGATATGTCGTTGTTCTGACAATGCAGGCATCGAAAATTGCATCCTGCAGTCCCGATAGACAATATCCGGCTGCCGGGTTTGAAATGATAGAGGGGCTTCTTCTCCACCGGATCCACGGCTATGGAACTAGCCCTCCCATATACTAGGGATAGGAGCCTTCCTTTGCTGGCCTCCCTCACCCCGCACAACCCTCTCTTGCCATCTTTGATGAGGCACCGGTGGCTGCACAATCCACATCTCAGCCCTTTGCCTTCTCGCTCCCAGAACGACGCTTCGTGGATAGCACTGCCCATTTCTATGACCTCCCTCTCCTGCCGAAATGTTCGTATCCCATTCTTTCCACGGGGATAAATGCTTTTCCTTCCTTCCGGAACACACCCTCCCCCTTCACCGCCTGTCCTATGACCGTTATTGGGGTGCCCAGCGCCTCGTAGGCGGCCATCACTTTTCCCTCTTCAGATGGGGAAAAGGCGACCAGGAGTTCGAAGTCTCCACCACTGTGCCATACCAGTTCCTCCCTCCGTCCCTCTACTTCTTCGATCAACGGGTCCACGGGAACATCGCCTGGCTCCACCTCCAGGCGCACTCCACTGGCCTCTGCCAGATAGTATAGGCTCAATGCCAGACCATCGGATATGTCTATGGCGGCCCCTACGCCCGCCTCCGCCCCTGCCAGCCCCTCTTTAACACGGGGTGCTATGCACAGCGCCTCGCCGCCCCTGCCGGTTGCCATCAACGCAGGATACCTGCCAAGGAACCCTGTTACAGCCAACAGGTCCCCTTCCTTCACGCCGGACCTGGGCGTCGCCATTCCCTCCGGGCACACGCCGATCGCGGTGGCCGAGTAGACACCCCCGCCCTCTTTTGTGTCGCCGCCCAAGAGCAT
>DAOVJP010000337.1 GCA_030673205.1 Thermoplasmata archaeon | reverse complement strand
CCCGTACAAAGGATTGGGTAGGGAAGGCTTAAAATTAACCCATGGACGGAAGAGGCAGAAGAAGGATGAAGAACAGGAGCCCGGGCAATAGAAAAATGAAGAAAATAAATACGAGGAACACCATGCAATGGACACAGTTCCTCGAACATCGAAGCATTTGCTTCGATAATACGAGGGACCTCTGGCCCCTCGAACCTACTTTTTACTCTAGGCAATGAAAAAAGTAAAAAGTAGAAAAGGGTTGGTCTTTGGTTACTCGTCCACCGTTCCTACTGGATGGGGACTTCCAAAGTAGACTCGCCGAAGTCGACGATGAACTTGTTGTACTTCTGGTCGTGGTTGCTGTCCGATATGAAGAAAGTGTCTCCAGTTCCGATGTAACCATCAGCGTCGATGTCGTTAAAGGCGATGGTCACGCCAGCGACCTTCGTACCGTCTGTGGCGTTCTGGATGTACCAGCTCACACTGGAGGTGTTCTCCACCGGCGATCCTTTGATGCTGACGACCCAGCCCGCGTTGTTCTCGTCCACGATGCCGCTCATCGGGATTATTTCAGGTGTACCTGTCCCGATGTTCTGCACCATCACGAACAGCACGGCTGCCAAGACCACGGTGATGGCCACCATCAATATGACGGCGATCACCGGAGACACTGCTTCTTGTTCCTTTCTGTTCCACATGTTGTTCTGTCCTTCTACGGGTCATGCGCGCATGATAATCTTTGTCATGGATGGTGTATAAACCGGTGCTGGACATGTAGAGAGAATGTAGAGGGCGGGGTAGAAACAGCGAGGACAATCTATTTTAAGGAACGAACGTTTCATCGGACCGCTTCGGTACGAAGAACCTGCTGAATCCGTGATGTGGGTTGCAAGGCCGGGGCAACAATGGCGCCCGATGGGTCCCTGATCGACCATGCAGTGAGTCGCTGTTGGGATGAGATAAAGGACAACCCAGGCGCCGGACAAACCCCCGGCGGGTCACGTGGTCGAGAGCGCATACAGCGTGCGATGAGAACCTCTGTTACAGCCGGGGGACATCCTTCCCTCCGGGAATTATGGCATAAGTTTGGTCTGATGTATGTTGGTCGGTGTCAGACTATCTGGCACCGCTTCCATTTTCGGAGAGTGATCATTGGGTAGTTGGAACCTGGTCCAAAGCGCACAATGTTCGCAGGCCGTGATGCGTCCCCGGAATATCCGGCAGTCTTCTTCGCTACACATGAGCATGACTATTTCTCCTAGGGTGATACATGGTAAATGGTGGGAGGACCACCTATGCATGCATCCCATCCGACACCTGTATAATGTAGAGTATATATAAGAGTTTTGCAAATGAAATGAAGGTCTGTAAGATGATTGCCTGGCCATCCCACGTAAGCTCCTTTGGACCGACCTGCACAGTCCATGCAATCCACAGGAAATTCTTTATACGAAGGAGTGCGATAGTGTTATATGGCAGATGCGAAGATAGTTCTGGAGGCCATCGAAGAGAGCAGGCGATGGGAGAACAGATGCTCTGTCATCTCAAAGGATATGGAGGCTGCTCGGCTCAAGGGGAACAAAGAGACCATACAAATGTTGAGAGATGATCTGAGCCATGCCCAGGAGCAACTAGCATATTATCGTTCATTGCTGAAGGATATGAAGGGAGAGGTCAGCGAGGAGGGATTAGGCGATATGATGGATGGACTCAACCGTTGAGAGCCTCGTTTATGGCCTTCTCCTGGATATGTCCTTGGACCGTGACGATCGGCTTCACACCCTCTATCTTCCCAACAGCATCTTTGATAGCCTGGGCCAGTTGTATTCCCATGGGACAGAACGGGCTGGTCGGTACGAATGTCACCTGCACCTCGTTCCCCTCTATCTCTATCGAACGGATGAGGCCAAGGGTGTAGACGTCCGAACCGAGGTGGGGATCGATGACGGTCTTGATCTGTTCTATGACCTCTGCTTTTGTTGGCATGTTACTACTCTCCTCTGTCGTTCTCCTTAGGCCGCAGAAGCACCGTGGCCCTCCCGGCCGGGGTGGACTCCACCTCTTCCCCGTGATAGGTCGGCCTATGGAGTATCTGTATGTGGTCTGGCCTTAGCGCCACCTCTCCGGATGGAAGGGGTATCGTAGCTGGTCCGGAGGCGAGCATTCTCTCTACCTCCGCCGGATCGGCATCCTTGAGGAATGCCAGGACCTCCTTGGCCTGGGCCTTGAACTCTGGCCCTATGACCGATCGTATGGGCTTTATGCCGGAGGCTATG
>DAOVJP010000054.1 GCA_030673205.1 Thermoplasmata archaeon | reverse complement strand
CCTTCCTCAAGAGGGAACGGATGCCATTGAGCGCCACCATATTACTGGGCTTCGGGCTTGCACTGCTCGCCAGACCCTTCGGGCTCCATGAGGCAATAGGCGCCTATATTGCTGGCTTGATCATAGGCAAATGGGGGGCGCAGCTGGGTCCTATGCTCAAACGACGGCGGGTGTGGGAGAAACTGGTGTCCGATCTTGACCCCACCCTGCGGGCGATCTTCAGCCCCCTCTTCTTCGGCTATGTGGGCCTTGTCTTCGTGCAGCTTCTAGCCCCCTCCTTTCAGGACATTGGGATCATGGTGGTCGTCCTCGGTGTTGTACTCCTCGGTCTAGCGCTTCTGGGAAAGCTTGTGGGATGCGGAGGCGCTTCTCTCTTCCTCGGCTTCACCAAGAAGGAGGGGATGGTGATAGGGGCGGGGATGATGGGACGGGGGGCGGTAGAGATGGTGCTCCTGCTATACGGAAAAGAAGCTGGCATCCTCACCGATGCCCAATTCTCCGCCGTGTTGGTGGTCATCCTGGCTACCACTGTCGTAACCCCCCTAGCCTATTCCTGGGCGAGCAAGAAGGAAAAGAAGTCGCGCAGGATACGTAGATAATATCCAACAGAAGCCAATGGCTATTGGATTAGTAGGCCATGGAGATAATGGGTGTTGTATTGTATGCTGGGCAGAGGAAAAAAAGGGGAGGCGACAGCAAATTACATATACCCTTTGCAACAATGTAAGTTATTGTCTGTCTCAAGGCAGACGTTTCCCCAAAAGCAACCCCCCGGGGTCGTCCCCCCCAATTTTTGGGTCGGGGACGGCCCCAACTAGAGTTTTTTGAAGTTTGAATATAGCTATTTGAATACCCTGAATCCTAGCCTATGGTGTGGGACGATCCCCCCCCCAGCTCATGGGGTGAGGCGCCTTATCCTCGTGTATTCCATCCCACCAGCCATCCCCTGGCCCCCCTCTATAGGGCTGGCTAACAACAACTCCTTCTTCACTCCCTGGGCGAGACGCACGGCCCTGCTCAACTCGGGCCATGTGGTGTTGTGTTCCCTAGAAACCACGTGAACCAGGAAGCGGGCGTGATGATTGCTTGGGTCTCCATCATATACCCTGAAATGGGCCCCGTATTTGAAGCCGGTCTTCACCACCAACCCATTATCCCTCATGTTCGTGTAGGCCATGCGGCGGAGTTGAAATGCGTCCTGGAGTTCCTCTCCTCTCTTCTCAAGGACATCTATCCCTATGGGCTCTCCACTCCCTGCATCCATCAGTTCCAGCACGCCGGCGGAGGCGAGATATGACGCCTCCAATATACTGAGCTGTAGGCTGGGCCCCAGGAGTTGGCCGTACCACCCCTCTCTGTGGATGATCTCCGCCTTTTCGACATCGAATACCATGACCCTATCCTTCAGGAGATGAGCATATACGCCCCTCGGCAATCCCTTCAGAGGACCCATATCGCCCTGGAGAGACCTGTCTGATATGGCATAATATGTGACATCCCCCTCCTCGTCCGCCACTCCCATCAGCAGATTCTTCTTCACATTGGAGGCCTTGAGCCTCAGTCCTCTTAACTCCTCCAGGGCTGCCGGCCACCGCTCGCTGGTGGCCTTCAGCCAGTACTTCGACGGGTTCTTGTTTGGCCTGCCGCCCCTGGGGAATACGCGGAAATCCACGGGATGGGGGCCGTCCTTGACCACATATCCCCTCTGACGCATCTCCCTGTACACGAGATATTTGACCTCGAAACCCTCCACTGTCCCCATACCCCATCGCATCGCATCCTCCCGAGATAGGGCACCCTTCTCATCCAATACTATGCGATCCACATCCAAAAGATACACCGCCTCTAGCGGGTCCAGGATGAGCGAGCCGCCGCTCTGGGGTTGGCCGAAACATCCTTTGTTGTATACCAGGCTAGCCTCTCCCTGGTCGTCGATGAAAGCCTTGTTCTCGCGAACCTCGGCCGTTGCCCTGGGACGGGCTCCCTGGCCTTCCTTCTCCTCTCGCGTCTCTTTGCGGCCCATGGGCCTGGAAAAAGAGAGAAGGGTATAAAATGTTCGGAGCAGAGAGGACCGGGGTGCAGAGGGCAGAGACACCGAGACACAAAGGCACAAAGACCGCCCATATGCTTGCGATAGCTTTATTATGCGATTTACATTAGACACGTCAATCCGAGGTATGCTTCATGGAAGATATAGTCGTCGAGAACATCGTAGCCTCAACCAAACTGGCGGACCAGTTGGACCTGGATGCGATCGTCCTGGCACTGGATGGTGCCGAATACGAGCCGGAACAATTCCCTGGGCTCATCTACCGATTGAAAAAGCCGAAGACGGCCATGCTCATTTTCAGGAGCGGAAAGGCAAACTGCACCGGCGCCAAGAACCTGGAGGACGTGCGGACCTGCATCTCCACGGTCCGCGACATGCTGGATAAGAGCGGCATGGATGTCTACGAAGAGCCGGAGATAACCGTGCAGAACATGGTCGCAGGGTACGATCTCAAATCCGACCTCAACCTCAACGCCATAGCCATAAGCCTGGGACTGGAGAACGTAGAATACGAGCCGGAACAATTTCCTGGCATGGTGTACAGGGTATACGATCCCAAGGTGGTACTGCTCCTCTTCAGCAGCGGAAAAGTGGTGTGCACCGGAGCCAAGAAGGTCGAGGACATCCGCATCGCCGTGGACAGGCTTCGGAAGGATCTCGGCGACTCGGGTCTCTTACAGTAGGCCCCGACCCACATAGGCGCTAGCCTATCCACATAATAAACTGCGCTATGAAGGATCGATGTACGGTTTTTACCATATATCCTTGCCGAAAACTATTTTTCCTCCCGATCATATAGGGGGATGGCGATAGAGGATGGAGCGAAGAACCCGTGGCAGCGTGATGAACGCATACTTGAAGTTCATCAAACGGAAATGGGGAAAAGAAGGCCTGGAACAATGCCTCAGCGACCTTGGACTGGATAACATGTTCAAGGACGGCCAATACTACCACAACGAGATACATGAGAACCTATTGAGGTGGATATCCCGGGAGAAGGGGCTCGAGTATGTGGAGGAAGGGGGAAAGTTCGTCATCCAGAACCTCGGCATAGTGGCTTGGATGGTGCGATTCGCCAATGTCAAGACCATAGTGAAGCGCTTCCCAAAGAACTACAGCGAGATCTACACCTTCGGGCGTGTAGAGATAGAATATCCCGATGAGAAACACATCACCCTGAGATTCTACGAGGTGAACTTCATAGAAGAGGCATGTACGGCCTGGAAAGGAGTTTGCGAGGGCGGTCTTGAGATGACAAAGACCAAAGGAATTGTGAAGGAGACGAAATGTCGGCGGAAAGGCGACGAATATTGCGAATACGCCATCGAACTATGAGAATATAGCAACGGAGGGATCGAACTGCAACGACAAGCACACAGGGCGGCCTGTTTCTTCATCGTAGTTGTGCTGCTGGCGTTGGTGCTCGTTCCAGGGAACGTCGTATCCCAGACCCCCCCACCAGAGGCTAGGGATTGGATCATCGAGGATGAGACCGTCATCGAGAACGAAACGATAGAGCTCCGAGGAAGTCTCTATGTGAATGAAGGCGGCCATCTGAGCCTCATAAACTGCACCCTCATTTTCAACTGCAGATGGGGCGGCCAATATACCCTCACGATCGAGGAGAATGGCACTTTTCATGCCAGGGACACAGTGATCAGGGGGTCGTCCGATATGAGAGGATGCACTTTCCAGTCCTATGGAAGAATGCTGCTGGATCGTTGCGATCTATATTGGCTGGAAGACTATGGGGTCCGGCTCCACTCTGGCAACTGCACGGTTAAGAACAGCGATATCCACAACAACGGGATGTTCGGGGACGGAATAACCGTCCACAGCGGCAGCCCTCTGATCGAGAACAACACCATCCACGACCTCTATAGAGGGGTGACCACGCATGGGGAGAGCAGCCCCACCCTGGTGGGGAACGAGATCATGGAGAACGAGTACGGGGTCTATATGCTGGATGGATCGGACACCACGATGATGGACAACTACATCCATGACCTGTTGTGGGAAGGGGTGGACCTGCAGGACTCCGCCAGCGTATCCTGCCTACGCGATAGAATAGAGAGGGTAAACCATGGTGTGAACCCAACAGACAATGCCCAGGCTTCCATAGACAACTGCACGATCTCCGACTGCTACAACTACGGAGTATATTCCCTGAAAGATACCGTTGTCTGGATCAACAATTCGAAGGTCCACGGGACCGAGGGGCAAGGCCTCCAGATAACGGATCGGTCCATCGCATTCATAAGGGACTGCGAACTATGGGAATGCGAAAGCGGCATCAGGGTAACCAACGATGCCCATATCGAAGTTCGGGACACTATAGCCAGGAACAATAAGGATCAGGGGGTGACATCCTCTGAACACGGCACCACCCTCCTCGACGGATGCACATTTTTCAACAACATCAGGAGCGGGATCCGGGTCGACGCACAGAGCACGGCCCATATAACAAACTGCTCCAGCTATCAGAACGAAAGAGGGGTCTCCTTTGCCACGGACGCCATCGGCTGGGTGTACAACAACACATTCGTGGAGAACGAGTACGGGGTATCCTGCCTGGACAACACCGTGGTCCACATCGAGAACAACCGAGCCGAGAGGAACAAGGTAACCGGGTTCCGGATAAAGATAACAAGCGGAAAGGCGACACTAAAGAACAACATAGCTTCCGATAACAAGAATGGTATCACGGTGAACAGTCCATCCGACACACGGATCACCGGGAACGAGGTTGTGGATAGCTGGGGGGTGGGAATAGCCACAGAGAGAGGAGCCACCCCCTTAATAGAGAACACTTTCGTCTCCAACTCCGGCACCTATGGCCTGTACATTCGAGATGTGTCCAAACCCATGGTGTACAACTGCACCATCAACGGCTCTGGAGATGCGGATGTCTGGATAGGGGGAGCCTCCAGCCCCACGTTCATAAACACCACCTATGACACCGAGAACGTGCTCTTCGAAGATGCGGATTCGATACTCGCCATGGGCTGGTGGGTGGCGATCTACGTACTGGACTTGGCCGGAGAGGCAGTTGAGGATGCAGATATCATAGTGAAGGACGCGCTGAACGAAACGGCCTTCATTGGGACTACTGGCCCGGGAGGCGATATAGGGAGCGTGGCCCTTATAGTGTCCCTGCAAGATCACAGCGGTGTTGTCTCCCTTACACCTCACACATTCCTGGCAGGCAAAGAGAACACGAGCGGCTATGTGTCCCAAGCTATCACGAAGAACTCCCTGGTGGAGATAGAGCTGGACCGACTTGAGAGCCTTCAGGAGCTTCTGGAAGAGATATTCCCATCCGGCCTCCTACCCACCCCTATCGAGGATCTCATCGTTAGCTTTGTGAGCATGGAGAACGGCACTTTCTTACGGGGAGAAGTGGTGTTGGAAATAACCTGTGGCCGTTTTGTTGACCATGTGCTCTTCTATGTTGAAGAAGAGAAAGAGGAGAGGTTGTTGGGCGAAGGGCTGTTGGTGGGGACAGGGGTCCAACTGACCTTTTCCTTCGTGTGGGACACTACCAACATCTCCAACGGCGAGCATGTGCTGATAGTGGAGGCAAAGAACTCCACCCTGGACCTGTCCAAGAGGAACGAGGTGCTCGTGATAGTGGACAATCCTGCTGTAGGGCTGGGCACAGCGGTGGCCTCCGTTGCCATAGGCGCAGTGTCCATGATCGGAGCTGCCTTTGTGCTCGGGGGCGGAGGCGTGGAAGAGATTGCCGGAGAGTATGCGGAGGAACGGTTGTTCGAGCGGGGCCGCAAAAAAAGACTGGGAAAAGGTCTGCAGGTGCTTTTGCTCCTGGCATCCGCCCTCTTGCTGGCCGGCTGCTTCACCTACTTGCATCTTGGCATAGGAGGCGAAAGGATCACACAACTATTCATCAACATGCTCATAGGGACTGGCTTGGTCATACTGGCCATGGAAGCTATGGAAGCTATGGCGGCCAAACGCCATCGTGTGAATGCGAGCTTCAGCCTCTGGCCCACCGGCTTGCTGGCCCTCCTTGTCACCACCTTCCTGTTGCGCGCCCCCTTCGGCAGCCCCGGCAAGACATGGGTCGAGAAGGATAGCGAAAAGAGAGGAGCGGGGATATCCGCACTGGCTAAACTCCTCGCCGCACCCGCCCTCCTACCCATATTCATCATCCTCATACAGAACGGACACTACATATTGGGTCAGATAGGCGCCTACACCGCTCTCATGCTCTTCCTCATAGACAGCCTCCCCATACGGCCTCTCGAAGGCAAACGAGTATACCGATGGAACAAAGGAGTTTGGACCATAACATTCCTGGCAAGCGCCATGCTTTTCTTCACCTGGCAGCAACAGTGGATGCCATACTCGCTCTTCTTGGTCGCCGGTATCGTATGCGCCATCCTGCTGGCTGTGGTCGCCGCCGCCAAGGCGCATAATGGAGTAGTGGTAGATGCAGAGAGGGTGGCAACAAAGAGCATGCACACCCCGGAGAGGAAAGCCACGGTCATCGTGGTGCTGGACAACTGATCGTGTTAAATAGTTAAGAATGGACCTCCCTTATCCCATCCTCTAGTGATAAATTGTTTATATCCTGCGAACAATTACCATAGGAGGAAATATGTTCTCACTCAAAGGGGCACGGTGCGGCCTTATTCTGTTGTTGCTAGTGTTTGCTCTTCTTCTGCCCCAGAGCATTGCATCGGCTCAGACCCCCCCACCCCCAGCTAGGGATTGGATCATTGAGGATGAGACCACCATCAGTGGCGAGGACATAATCGTGCATGGGAGCATCATAGTCCGCAACGGCGGCTCCCTTTCCCTCTATAGTTGTAACATAGAGATAGACTGCATGGTGCCAGGACAGCACGGTATCCTGGTGGAAGAGGGAGGGCATATCCATGCCGAGAACACCACATTCCGACCCTATCGCCCCCAGGGATACTACGAGTTCGACATAAACGGCACCGGCGAGATAAGGGACTGCGACATATCGGGGCTGCATTTCAACGGGCTGCTGCTCTGCGGGAACAGCGTCCTCATAAATTCCACGAAGGTACATGACTCCGTCCCCTATGGGAACGCCATTGCCAGCTCGAACTTCGGCAATATCACCGTGGAGGATTGCGATGTGTACAACCACACCTATGGGATCATCGCCTGGGAGAACTCCACCCTCAACGTGGAAAGGACAAAGATACACAACAGCAGCTACGGCGGCACACAGATGCTGGGCAATTCCCGGGCCTTCTTCCACGACAACGATATATATTGGAACGGCGGCACTGGTTTCTATTGCGGGGATGAGAGCTATTCGGAGGTCATCGGGAACCGCATATATTCCAACGGCGGGAACGGATTCGCCACGAGGGACGACGCGATCTCCGTGGTCGAAGGAAACCTCTTCTGGGACAATGGAAAACATGGCGCTCATCTGGACGACCGGGCCGTTTCCACCCTCGAAGGGAACACGGTAGAGGGGAATGAGAACGATGGCATCGTCTGCAGCAACAATACCCGAGCAAGATTGTTGAACAACATCGTCCAGAACAACAGGAGGAACGGCATCTTCTGCCTTGACGACTCCTTTGTGACCGCCGAAGGGAACCTCATATCGAACCACTCGAGGTTCGGGGTGGAGATAGATTATCGAGCCCAGGTCAGCCTCGTATCGAACGTTATGGAATACAACGAACTGGCAGCCGTGCGCCCGGCCCAGAGCTCATACACCAATATGACCGGGAACATCCTACGCTACAACGGGAAGGGATTGGAGGCCATGGGCTCCGCGGTGGTGGATGCGAAGAAGAACGAGATACGGGAGAATGGGGAATATGGCGTGTTAGCCACCGGCGATGCCGTTCTGACCCTCGATGACAACATCATCATGGAGAACGGACT